>DASPSM010000667.1:0-4103 GCA_035623955.1 Planctomycetaceae bacterium | reverse complement strand
CAGGTTGCGTTCCGGCGGAAGCGAGGCGACCGACGCCCCCAGAGGAATCGTCGCGCGAAACGTGGCGACCTGCCCCTGGTAGCGGGCCATCACGGCGACTTGTCCCGCCAGGTCGAGCGTCTTCAGCAGTCCTGTCGCGGTCACCTCGGCCATCTCGGTATCGTTCGGCTCAAACAGCGCCATCCGCGTGACGTCTTCGGTGGCGCCGTCGCTGTAATGCGCGACCACGGTGATCTGCTGCTGGCTGCCCCGTTCCATCACACGACCGGCCGGCTGGCATTCGATTTTGACCACGGTCGGATCGGCATCGCTGCCGTAAGGTGTCCCTTGCTCGATCCAGCGAAAGAGGATGCGGTATTCGTAGCTGCCGACTTCCATCCGCTTGCCGCCGCCGTGCGGCAACCGGCCGCTCGGCTTCAGCAGCAGCAGGCTTTCGCCGGGGGACGTCGGGAATAGTCGGCGGCCGCGACTCTCTTTCACGAGGAACTCGTAATCGTCCTCGGGGTAGAAGCCCAACAGCGAGAGCTTGAAGCCGTTTTGTCCGCTGGCTTTGCCGTGACAGCCGCCGCTGTTGCAGCCGAGCTTGGTGAAGATCGGCACGATCTGGTTCTTGAAATTGATCGGCAGCGGATGGGCAAATCGCTCGACTCGAACGGGGAACTCGGCCGACGTGTGCGCGGGGCCCGAGACGCGGATGTGGGCCTCGCCGTCGCGAAGCGGCGTCACAAGACCGGTTGCGTCGATATCGACAATCCCGGGCGGATCGGCCGAATAGCGGACGGCACGCGTCAGATCCCGCAGTTGACCCGTGGAATAGACGCCCGTGACGCACAGTTGCTGCCGCGCGTCGCCTCCGCGAAGCACAACCGGATTGCCGGGGGTCGCCTGTTCGACGTTCAGCGATTTCAGATCCCCGGGGTCGCCCAGCCCTTTAACCGCGCCAGCCGCGACGAGCGGTTGACGTGTCGTAAGACACGCAGCCATCGCGAGGGCCAGCAAGAACTGGGCATTGGCACGCCGCGTCATGCATTCCTTCTTTTAAGCGTTGCGAAATTGAAGGGCCGGCGAGCGGTGACCGCCGCCAGTTGGAGAAATCGAGGCAAGCAGATTCAGGCAGGCAGATCGAAGCAGGGCTATCGGCCGGTGGCAGGTCGACGGAAAACGCAGGCTGAGTCAGGCGAGGCAGTCAAAAGGCTGGATCAAAAAATCGTGCTACACCGGCCAGCCGTTTGAGGTTGCGCCTCTTTTGGCCGCGCCGAGCTGCACGGAAGTCAGCATATCAACGATTATCGATCCGTGCAACGAGCGGGCATTCGGCGCCCACGTAGCGTCCGAATAATCGGAAGGGTCGACCGCGCGGCCGGCTTCGATCATCCCACTTGGACAGTCGCTAGAATGACGGCATGAGCGACGAACACGCTGAGGAGGAAGTCGAGAAGCTGGCCAGCCGGCTCGGGCCCTGGCTGCTGGTTGCGATGCTTCTGCTCGGATTAGGCGCAGGCACTTTGGCCTGGGCGCTCACGCCGCCCAATTCTGCGCTGCGAGCCGCCGGCAGTGAGCGCTGAGACGTTTGATCGGATTCAGTTTGCCATCACCTTGCTGGTCCTGATCGCGTTCTTTTGGTGCGTCGGCTGGGTTCCGCGACGGATAGAAAAACACCGCTTGCGTCGATGGCGTGAATGGCGTGAATGGTCCGACTAGTAGGGGAACTACTGGCGCTCCTTTTCTCATGCCGATTTCCTTATTCCTTCACACCGCCGTGGCAAGATCTCATGCATGCAATCGAGGTCGCTGCTCAGGGAATTCATGATTAGCCTGCTGTGGTTCTTAGCCGCGATACCGATTGCTGTCGCCTTTCTGTTCCTGCTCCCTTAGCCTCGAGGCATTCGCCGACCGATCCAAAAAGCCTCGGCGGGGAGCACAAGTCACCCCCGGCGGGAACGCAACCCGCCGGGGGCTCTTATCGGCAGCCAGGGAAGCCACGGAAACGAATTTCCCTAGGCTCCCGCGCGGATCCCCCGCTAGAATAACGGCGCGAGCGAATCGCCTTTTTGCCTCGGCTTCGCCGTCGAAGGGAGTGCTTCCCATGACCCACATTGTCCCCAGTTTTCCGACTGAATTGGTTGAGTTCGGGGGACACCATACCTATTCGGTCTATCACTGCCACGGGGACGGTCCGTACCTGGTCATTGAGACCGATCCGGACGGATTGGGGCGCGTCGTCTTCTCCGATCCGGTCAAGGCGGTCGCAGCCGGCCGCGCACACGACCTCGCGGTCGGCGAACGCAGTCGGATCGAACTGTAAGCCGCGCTGACGCGCCGAGGGCGCGCTCTCTTTCGACGCCCGAATTCAGCCCGCGCACTGCACGCCGAGTTTCTCGAGCTGGCCAGTGAGCGTGGAAACGTCGCGAAAGACTTCAGCCTGCAAGCCGAAGGACCGTCCGCGCAAGACGTAGTCCTCGATGTCGTCGGTGTAGAAGCACTCCGCGGGCGAGCACTCGATCGCCTCGAGGGCCGCGCGAAAAATGGGCTCTTCCGGCTTCACCGCGCCGACCCGGTACGAGAGGACCGCGTCGTCGAAGCGATCGAGAAGGTCGAACTGTTCGAGCACCCATTCGTAGTGGGTCACGCAGGTATTCGAGAGCAAAACGAGCCGATAGCCATCGCGCTTAAAGCGGTCCAAGAGGGGGACCATCGGCTCATTGAGCGTGAAGATGTCGGAGGCCGCGCGCCTCAGAGCTTCGGCATCGAGGGGCCGGCCGAGTGCAGCCTCGAGCGTCTGGCGAAAGCCCTCCTCCGAGACCTCGCCCCGCTCGAACCTCTGTTGCAGGCGTTCTGTGAACAGGATTTGCTGCAATTCGACGAGCGGCGCGCGGCACGCGTCGGCAATCTGCTGGCACATGCGTTCGTGCGAGAAGTACAACAGGACGTTCCCCAAGTCGATCAACAGAGTTCGCACGGGCATTCCGATTTCCTCGATTGACGATGCCGCACCTTCTTCATAAAGTGACGTAGCATAACGACTTGCTGGTGCCAAGCGGCACCGAGTGCCCGCCGATATAGCGCGGCGACCGTCGAACTGTGCCGACGGGCCTCTTTCGATCGCGGCGGTGCCCTCTTTTTCCGGCACGGTTTGATTCGGCACCGTTTTATTAATTGAGAACGGTGCCAGGCTGCCGGACGACTGCACTGCCTTAACGTACGTTTGTGTCGGGGCCGAAGAGCGTTGAGCCAGGGAGACCGTCGATGAGCTACGGCGGGAAGGCGAAAGCCGAAGCCGGAACGGCCCGCGGCCGCGATTGGCCCTGCCTGCGACAGTTCGGCATCTTCATGGAGAACCGGGTCGGCACACTGCACGAACTGTTGCGCCACGTCGAAAAACATGACCTGCGCGTGATGGCCCTGACGGTCGTCGATTCGATCGATTTCTCGATCGCCCGCGTGATCATGAGCAATTACGAGCGAGCGCACGAACTCTTCAAACTCTCCGACTTCAAGGTCTTCGAGACCGATCTGATCGGCGTCGAGCTGGGCAACGATCCCCAGCCTTACGGCCAGATCTGCAGCACGCTGCTGCAGGCGGAGCTCAACATTCACTACACGTATCCTCTGCTTTATCGCAGCAAAGGACGCGGCGCAATCGCGCTGCACGTCGACGACGTCGAGACGGCGCTGAAGATCCTGGCCGACAAGGGTCATCGGATCATCACCGAGAACGACCTGCTCGAATACGACGAGAATTATTGAATCGGCCCGTGTTGATATCGGCTCCGACTTGAATCGGTTCCGCGCGCTTTTGAAGTGGACGCTCTTTGCCGTCGTGCTGGCCTATGTGTGCCGGCACGGCTACGGCCTCTGGCGGCAAAGCGACGTGCGCACGCCCCTCTCGGCCGCGAGCGCGGGTTGGCTGCTTCTTTCGGCGGGCTTGTACGCCGCGTCGTGGCTCCCCTCGGTCTGGTTTTGGCGAGAATTGATGCGGGCGCTGGGGGGCCGGACGACCTTTGCCGACGCGACCCGCGCTTATTACTGCGGCAGCCTGGGCAAGTATGTGCCCGGCAAGGCGATGGTCCTCGTCGTGCGAGGATCGTTGATGAACGGTCGTG
>DASPSM010000617.1:0-2821 GCA_035623955.1 Planctomycetaceae bacterium | reverse complement strand
GACGCTCGTGATGCTGGCCGTCGCCCTGACCTGGGCGCTGGGATTCACGACCGCGATGATCGGCCACTTAAGCGCGTTCTCGCTGGCCGTCGTCGTGGTGCTCTTCGCGCTCGGTCTCGATTTTGCGATTTCCTACAGCTCGCGATATCTGCAATTGCGGCACGACGGCTGGCAGCTGCGAGCAGCCCTGATGGAAGCGACCGCGAGCACGGGTGCGGCCAGCCTCACCGCGGCCGTCACCACCGCTTTGGCATTTTTGTGCACGCTGTTGGCTGATTTCTCGGGAGTCGCCGAGCTGGGCATTATCGCCGCGGCGGGCATCATGCTTTGTGCGCTGGGGACGTTCTTCGTTCTGCCGGCGCTGATTTCGATCGGCGACGAGAATGCGGAGTCTTCGCGGTTGCCCCGGCCCTTCGAAGGACACCTTCTCAGAAGGGGGATCGGACGGCTGCCGCTGGTGGGCTTGGTCCTTTCCGTCGCGGTGGTGCTGGCAGTCGGATCGCAAATCGTGAAGGTCGAACGCCGGCACGTCGCCTGGCGGATTCACTTCGATGCCAACCCGCTCAGCCTGCACGCGAAAAACGCCGAATCCGTGCGGCTGGAGCGGCGGTTGTACGAAGAGTCGTCGAGCCCGCTTTTGTACGCGGTCTCCGTGGCCGACAGCGAGCGGAAAATGCGCGAGCTGCACGACAAGTTCGCCGCGCTGCCCAGCGTGGGACACGTCGAAAGCCTGGCCCTGCGGCTGCCGTCCGGCGGAGCCAGCGACGCCACGCGGCAGATTCTGGCGCAATACCGTGCGCTGCTCTCGTATTTTCCGTCGCAGCTCCCGCCGCTACGACGCTCTGACCCGGCGGCGATCGGCAAGGCGGTCGAGAACTTCTACCAGCGGATCAAGAAGTACTCCGGCGATGAATCGGCGCAGCGCGTGGTCCACGCGACCGACGTTTTTCTCGACCACTTCGAGAAGCTCTCGCTCGATGACCAATCGCAGCTCTTGAACCAGTTCCAATATCGCCTGGCCTCGGACATTTTCCAGCGGTTCCAGGCGCTGCGTTACGCGGCCAGCGACGAGCCCATTCAGGCCGATGATCTGCCGAACGAGCTGGTGAGCCGCTTCGTCACGCCGCCAGACGCCGAGGGCAAGCGGAAGTGGCTGCTGGAGGTCTATCCGCAAGACAAGGCATGGGACGGCGCGACTTTGGCCAGGTTCGTCGCCGACGTGCGGAGCGTCGATCCCAACGTGACCGGCACGCCGATCCACAACTACGAATCGGTGCGGCAGATCCGGCACACCTACGAGACGGCGGCTCTCTACGCGTTTGCGGTCGTCTGGATCATCCTGCTCTTGGATTTCCTGAGCCGCGAGGCGCGGTGGCTGGCCCTGTTGCCGACGCTGGCGGTCGGCGTGCTGGCGGCCGTGATGCTGAACGCCCGGCACATCACCGTCGACCCGATGGTGTTCACGATCGCGTACGTCGTGGTGACCGGGGCGATCGCGCTTGTGCTCGACGCGCGGGGGCTGTTTAACGCGGCGCTGGCTTATCTGGCACCGCTGGCGGGCGGGTTGTTGATGTTCGGCATCTTCGGCCTCGCGCACATCGACCTCAATCCGGCGAACCTGTTAGTGCTGCCGTTGGTGTTGGGGATCGGCGTCAATTATGGCGTGCAGGTGATGCACGACTATCGCAGCCAAAACGGCCGCTACGAAATGACGGGGAGCGTGTTCAGCTCGCTGGTCTTGACGGCTGTGACGTCGATCGTGGGGTTCGGCAGCATGATGATCGCCTCGCACCGCGGGCTCTTCAGCCTGGGGCTGGCGTTGGCGATCGGCATCTCGAGCTGCCTGTTCGTCGCGCTCGTCCTCTTGCCGTCGCTCTTGAGCGTGATGACACGGCCGGCGAAAGTCCGGGCCGCCAGCAGCAAGGGCGAATCGGCTGCTCCCAAGCGGATGGAAGAGCGTCGCAGGGCGGCGTAGTCGACCGGACGTGGTCTCTTGGGTGGCTTCTTTCACCCGCTGGACGCATCAACCTCGACGTCGAACGCATCAATCACGGCTGTGATCTGGCCGAAGAAGCGCTCATCGCCCACCCAGCGCCATGGCCGCCAGCTATAAGGCGGGTACGCAATCACGATGAACTTTTGCTGCGGCCATTTGGAGTCGGCGTCAATGCCAATGATGGTCTCGCGACCGTCGCGTCGGCAGCAAACCGCTTCCCCCGCAGCCCGGGGTTTCTGAACCGGACTCAGGCTGAACCCGGCCTTCGCCAACGCCGCGAGCGCGCCGGGAACAGCGTCGACAGGCAGCTCGTAGAATGGACTTGACCCATGACGGGATCCCGTCAGTCCTGCTCTTGCCGAATGCACACGGACTAGCCGCCAGCGCCACCCAGAACGCAGCGTTCAATCCAGTCGCTATTTCGCGCTCGCCTGCTGCTTGGCTGGGTCCTTCATCTGCGCGATCCACTCTTTGAGCAGGGCGACTGCGTCGTCGGGAACCATTCGCCGCGGCAGCTCGGGCATCATCACGCCGGGTTCGGTCGATTCCAGGCGGTAGATGATGATCGAATCGTCCGGCTTGCCGGGGACGATGTCGTAGCGGTGCTCGCCCGAACCGTGCCCTGCGGCCACCGGCGACTTCCAGACGCCGAGCTTGGCGAAATTGGTCTGAGCGATCGACAGATCGAGTCCCGTCGTGCGCGCGGGGCCGGCCGGGTTGTGGCAGTGGGCGCAGTTGACGTCGAGCCACGCACGGGCTCGCTGGTCGAGGCTGCCGGTCGAAGGATCGTCGTACTTGGGGACCCGGGGAGCCTTGGCCGGCTCC
>DASPSM010000616.1:0-3366 GCA_035623955.1 Planctomycetaceae bacterium | reverse complement strand
CGCTGTCCATTGACCTGTAGTCTCGCCGAATCCGAGGAAGCGGAAATCGCGGACCGTAGCCATCCATCTTGGGCAGAGCAGGGTCCCTCAGGCGTGATGATGCTTTCTTCCTGTCCCTCGCTGCGGCACCTTCTCGAGCGCACGCGCAATCAATCGGCTCAAAGCCCTCTCCATCGCGATACGCTCCTAGCGTTTCGAAAATGCCGCGTGTTGCGTCGCGCGCTGGCGGATGACTGCTGAGCCTCACAGCTTACTCGAAACGCCACCTGAGCGATGCCACGCGTTCGAATTGGCATCTCGACCAAGTAGACTGGCGGCATGTGCGGACGCTTCACTCTGCGAGCACGGCCGGCCGATCTCGTCGAGGTCTTCGAGCTGCTGCGCGAGCCTGAGCTGACTCCCCGGTTCAACATCGCTCCCACGCAGCCAGTCGCCATCGTGCGCCAAGTGGACAAGCACCGCGAAATCTCGATGGTGCGCTGGGGGCTGATTCCGTTCTGGGCCGAAGACCCTAAAGTCGGCTACAGCACTATCAACGCCCGAGCGGAGACTGTCGCCAAGAAGCCTACCTTCCGGCAGTCGTTCGCCAAGCGGCGATGTCTGATCCCGGCTGACGGCTTTTACGAGTGGCAGAGGATGGATGGCCGGAAGCAGCCCTTTTTCATCCACATGAAGGACGACCGGCCCTTTGCCTTCGCGGGCTTGTGGGATCGCTGGAAACGCGGGGACCAAGCCATCGAGTCGTGCTCGATCATCGTCTCCAACGCTAATGAGTTGGTGGAGCCGATCCACGACCGAATGCCGGTGATCCTGGACCAGGAGGACTACGCTCGCTGGCTCGATCCGAAGAACCAGGACACCGCGGCTCTCCAAGGTCTGCTGCGCCCGTACCCTGCTGAGGGAATGACAGCGTTTCCGATCAGCACGCTTGTCAACAGCCCGCGGAACGACCAGCCTGAGTGCATCGAGCGGTTGTCGGCGTGAGGCTCCCGGGGGCGGCCTAAAAAGGGGTTTGCCTTCGTCAGCGAGGAGCATATAGGCCAGTTGCCGCAACATTCCGGGAGACTCGTTGAATGTACAACCTACGGGCATCTCTTTTGGGGTTTATGCTCGCTCTCGGGTCGTGGTCGGCAATGCTTCGGGCCGCTGAGCCGGAACCGTTCGTCCTGACTTGGGAGGATAATATTCTGACAATTCGCCGGCCCCCTGAGGCGTTCCCTCAGATTCCCGGCGGCGCAATTCGAGTGCATTACATCGAGGCTTACTGCCGGCCTGGATCAACTGACCGTGATTGGAGGCAGACAACGATCGGTCACAAGACGGAGATTGTGGGGGGCAAGCAGGGGTCAAGCCATTTGGCCCTGCGCTGCACGCTTAAGGACGGGGTCGTCGTCGACCACGATCTTCGGGGTCTGCCCTCGTCGGTCGAATTCCAGCTGACCGCGCATAATCCCACGAGCCACGAGTCGTCGGTGCAGTGGGCGCAGCCTTGCGTCCGCGTTGATCGCTTTACGGGCAAAACGCAGCAGACCTACCTCGAAAAGTGTTTTATCTTCGTTGATGGGAAACTGACCCGGCTGCCGACTTTTCCCTGGGCGACCCAGGCACGATATGTTCCCGGCCAGGTGTGGGCTCCTCGCCACGTCGATCGCAACGATGTAAATCCGCGCCCTTTAAGCCGCATTGTCGCAAGCAACGGCCTCATCGGCTGTTTCTCCGCGGACGAGAAGACGATCCTGGCGACGGCCTGGGAGCCCTATCAGGAGCTCTTCCAAGGCGTGGTCACCTGCATTCACAGTGACTTTCGCATCGGCGGCCTGAAGCCCAATGAGACCAAGAAAATCCGCGGGAAGCTCTACGTCACCGATGCCGGCATTGCCCCATTGCTGGAGCGCTATCGCCGGGATTTTCCCGAGCACGTTGCACAGACCGAGGAGACTGGCCACTAACGCGACGATTCCGTGGCCATTCAATCGCCTCAATCGCCATCAACACCACGACACGAGGAGGAGCCGAATGCTACTTGCTGACCTTGGCGACCAGACAGTGATCGTCACCCAGACCGGGATCGGACTCGGCTCAGTGATCGCCGTTGTCTGTTCCTGGGACCGCAATCACTCAATCTTGTGGGCGATACTCGCGGGGATCCTGTCCTGGTTCTACGTCATTTACTTCGCGTTGACCCGAACCTCATCCGGTAAGTAGCTTCTCGCGAACGCGGCGCGGGACACCCGGACTCCGTGCTTGCTTCTGTCCGCACCGTCGCTCATCCTGACGGCATGGACTCCGGCGACCTCAACACCGCCCAAGCGGCGACGATTCGGGATCGAGTGCGGCTCTACGCGAACTACCTGCATCGGCTTCGCCGGCGGATGGACCTTCGCGGCTTTCCGTTGAACGACGAATTGCTGCAAGCGACCGATCGTGCCTACGACGAAGCCCGCGGCTTAGTCATGGCGTTGCATTACCTGTCCTGCAAAAGTGGAGTCGGCAGGCCGGCAAAAGAGGCCGGCGTCAACATGGAAGGAAAGGATCACGATGATCGAACCAGTCGAGACGAACCCTTTGGCAATCATCGAGCCGTACCGCGAGGTCATTGCTCGGATGGAAGCGGCGACAGACGAACTCGGCAGGGATGAATGGCGGCGCGTTGCGATGCGCCTGCGCGCCCGTTGGAAAGAGTGGCAGGGGGAAGACTCGCTGCACGAAATGGCATTCGGGGAGGTCGAGGTATGAAAACCGCGCACCTCACAGCAGCGTTTGCATTGTTGGCCGTCGCCGGAGCCATCGCATCCGGTAAGCAGTACGAGTTGACCGGGCGCGTCGTCTCGATCGCGGACGGCGACACACTGACGATCCTGGACGCTGCCAAGGTCCAGCACAAGATCAGGCTCGCCGGCATCGATGCCCCAGAGAAAGGCCAGCCGTTCGGAACCAAAGCGCAGCAGGCGCTCGGCGACAAGGTCGCCGGCCAAACCGTCCGCGCCGAGGTGATCGACCGCGATCGGTACGGTCGTGAGGTCGGCCGCATTATCCTCGGTGATCGATTCGTGAACATGGAAATGGTCCACGACGGATTCGCCTGGAGATATCCGCAATACGACAAGCCGGGCGAGTTCACCGCGGCGGAAGCCGACGCCCGCGAGCATCGTCGGGGCTTGTGGGCTGATCCGCATCCGGTGCCGCCGTGGGAGTGGCGACGGGCGAAGCGGGCGCGCTAAGCTGGGGTTATGCCCGACCAAGACCGCGAGTTGCTCGAAAAACTGCGAGAGCAAATCGCCGCCGCCCACGAACGTGCGCTTGAGGCACGGCCGTACGTCGAGTGCGAATGGCGCGGTGGCGACAAGCTGATTCTCCGTTCTACCG
>DASPSM010000614.1:0-2285 GCA_035623955.1 Planctomycetaceae bacterium | reverse complement strand
CAGTATTCCCGGCGCCCAGGCGCCGGACGTGACGATCAGCGAAGACGACTCGAACGTCCCCTTGGACGTGCGCACCCTCCATCCGCGACCGACTGTTTTTATTTCATCGGCTGTTTCGTCCGCGGCGACGGTTGCACCGACACGGAGCGCCGCATCAACGTGCGCCCGCACGCAGTGCTCGACTTTCAGATAGCCAGCGTCCGACTCGTAGACGACTTCGAGATTCTCGGGAATTCGAAATCCTGAGAATCTCTTAGCGCGGTCGGCCGGAGTAGCATCTTCGAGATTCAGATCATGCAGACGAGCCGCGAGTCTCGCTCCGGCGATGGTCTCGCCTTCCGGCGGGCCAGCGAGCATCAACCCGCAAAGGTGCATCAGCGATAGCTCTTCGGATGCCTCGAGGTCGCGCCACAGTTCGTACGCGCGCAACAACAGCGGCACGTAGTCGGGGTGCTCGAAATAGGCCTTGCGGATGATGCGCGTTTCGCCGTGCGAGCTGCCGCGATCGTGCCCGATCGAGAACTGCTCCAGCCCCAGCACCGACAGGCCGCGCATCGCGGCGTGATACAAAGCCGCGCTGCCGAACCCGCCCAGCCCCAGCACGATGCAGTCGTAGCAGACGCTCATGGCGCTTTCGAGACAGATTTGCCGGTCGGTGCGGCGTGGTCCTGCGGCTTCGGCAGGCCGGCGTCGGCAGCCAGCGAAACGCGAACGATTTCCTTGTCGTTGCGGGCGAAGACGCTTTTCATCGCGAACGCGGGGTGCGACCAGATCGTCATGCGGCGCAGAACCTGCCGCGTGGGTTCGACGAGCTTGGCCCGGCTGATCTCGTGGTAACCATCGGGCGAGAGCCGGGCGATGATCAGGTCCCCCTGCTCGTTGTGGAGGAAGTACTTGTCTTCGTGCGGGATGATAAACGCGTTCCACCAGCGACCCTTGCCGGTCGCGTCGTAGGTCTCCCACAACCGGTTGCCGTTCGACGCGTCGAGGCCGCGGAGCTGTCCGTAGCTGCAGACTCCGTAGATGTACTTTCCGTCGAACACGGGCGTCGGAATGATCGAGTGCAGGCCGTCGGTCTTGATCTCGCTCTCGCTCTTCCCTTTCCACAAGGTTTTGACGCTGTGGCCGTCGTCGCCGATCTGGATCATCCGCGGGCCGCTGTAAAAGCATGTGAAAAAGATGCGATCGTCGATGCAGCGCGGCGTCGAGATGCACAGTCCGACTTTCATCTGCCAGGGGACGTCCCAAAGCTGTTTGCCGGTGGCCGGATCGAGCCCCGTGATCGCGGTCGGGTGCCAGATCACCAGGTGCCGCTTGCCGTGGATCTCGAAAACCACGGGCGGCACGTAGCCGACTTCGGGGTCGTTGAGAGCCCGCCAGCGCTCGGAGCCTGTGACCTTGTCGAAGCTCACGACGAGCGCATTCTCGCCCCCGACCAGCGTGATCAACTGGTTGCCGTCGACTAAAGGCGAGGTCGCCATGCCCCAGATTGGCAGTTTCGTCTTGAAGTCCTTGAGGAAATCCTTCGACCACAGCATCTTGCCCGTTTTCGCTTCGAAGCAGAACATCTGCCCCACCGCGCCAATCGTATAGACGCGGCCGTCACTGATCGTGGGCGTCGCACGAGGACCGGCCGGATAACCGAGACCCCCGTAGCGCGACGCATACTCGTAGCCCCAGATGACTCTTCCCGTCTCGGCATCAAGACATTGAACGCGTTCGGTTCCTCGTTCCTTCAGCCGATCGGTGATGTAGACGCAGCCGTCGGCGACCGCCGGGCCGGAATAGCCCTCGCCAAGAGGCGCCGACCAGACGCGCGGCAAAAGCCCCTTCGTCGAAAAGTGATCGACGATCCCGGTCTCGCGCCAGACGAGATCCCGTTTCGGCCCACCCCAATCAGGCCAATCATCGGCCCGAACGGAATTCGCCAAAGAAGCGAGGAGCAGAAAACTGGCGAGCCCGAACAGGCATCGCAGGCGCGTCCCATATCGTTTCAAGTTGCACCCCTCAGGCGAGCCGCCAGCGTGAGCTGGCGGGTGATTTCTTTGTTGCATATGTCTTTGCCGCTGAATCGGTGGGCGCGGCCCGAAGCGGGCCTTGGCCCACCGTACAGATCGGCTGCGCACGTCGCGCTCTACCGAATTGTGGCAGACGTGCGCGTGTGCCACAATGGCGTGATGAACCACTTACTCCGATTCAGTTGCTGTGCGATCGTCCTGTGTGTCGGATCTCTTTCACGCGCGGCTGATGGTCCGCAGCTGACGCCGCTCGAGTCCAAATACCTG
>DASPSM010000613.1:0-15436 GCA_035623955.1 Planctomycetaceae bacterium | reverse complement strand
TCAGCCGGGGCTTGCGGGGTTGATGGACGGCTCGGTCTCGACGCTCGCCCCGCTCTTCGCGGCCGCCTTCGCCACGCAGAACACTTGGAAGACCTTTCTGGTCGGCCTGGCAGCGGCGGTCGGAGCCGGCATCAGCATGGGCTTTGCCGAAGCGCTTTCCGACGACGGCAGCCTGACCGGCCGCGGGCGACCGTTAATCCGCGGAATCGTCTGCGGATTGATGACGGCCGTCGGCGGACTGGGTCACACGCTCCCCTACCTGATTCCCCATTTCTACACCGCGACTGCCGTCGCGATCGCGGTGGTCATCGTCGAGCTGGGAGCCATCTCCTGGATCCGCAACCGCTACATGGACACGCCGCTGACCTCCGCCCTGTTCCAAGTCGTGGTCGGCGGCGTGCTGGTGTTTCTGGCCGGAATCCTGATCGGCAGCTCTTAGGGCGGGAATTGTCGAATGCCCGGTGCCGAAAAAGTGGTAAACTCCCGGGAAGATCGTCCCTCTGAGAGCGGATAACCGCGGTCTGCGCCGCACCCGCCGCTATGATCCGCGAGCAACTCTGCTCGTGTCGGCTGAGGACTCCGCCGTGAGGAATCGCCCATTACTTTCCTTTTTTATCCTCACTTTCGCGCAGCGCGACTCACACCGTGCAATGCCCGCGTCGGAGTTTGTCGGCAGGTCTGAAAGCAAACGGTGTGCCGAGGGCCAGCGTCCCGTTGCATTCGCTTACGCACTGCGAATTGAGGTCAAAGGTCGGGACACCAGACGAGCAATCAGCGGTTCGGCCCGGCCGCGGTCGCCTTGTCATCCTTGACCTGAACCGCTTGCACGGCTTCGCCTTCAGTCAGATCGTCGGCGGGCTTCCTCACGACGAGATCCTCCGGATTCAGCCCGGCAAGGATTTCAACGCGAGCTCCATTGTGGGACGCGACTTTCACGGCAACTCGCTTCAAGCGACCATCTCGGACGACGAATACGGACGATTTGGAATCTCCGCCGCTCGTCACGCTGCTCGAAGGAATGCTCAGCCCTTTGAGCGAGCTGCTCAACTCGATCGTCGCGTAGCCGTACATTCCGTCGCGCAGGTCGTTTTTCGGATTGGGCAGATCGATCTCTGTGCGCATGGTTTTATCGGTGCGATCCATGGAATCCGCGATCCTCGCCACCTTCCCCACGAAGACATGATCGATGTAGGTCAGCCTGAATCGGGCCGTGTCGCCGGGCCTGGTGAGAGGCACGTATTCTTCGGGCATCTTGACGACGATCCGCATCAGATCGGTCTCGGCCACCGTGAGAACCGGCAAGTCGCCCCCCTCTTCGGCAGCGCGAACGAAATCACCGACGTGAAAATCGCGGCGAGTGACGACGCCGTTGTACGGCGAACGGATCTGGGTGTAGGAGACGTAGACGTTGGCTTTTTCGAGAACTTTGGAGGCGACTTCGACCTTCGCCCGGGAATCGGCCACGTTGGCCCGGGCTTGTTGCTCGAGGGCCTGCTGGGCGCCGAGGTCCGCCTGTGCCGTGCGCACGGCGGCCTCGGCCAGGTTCTTGGCAGCTTCGGCCGAATCGCGCTCCTTTCGATTCTCATCGACGGCTCGCTCGTCTATCGCCTTCTGCTGGAACAGGTCGCTCATCCGGTTGTATTGAATCTGGTGGAACTCGAAGAAGGCGACCGCCTGCTTCAAATCGGCCCGTTTTTCGGTCACGGTGGCGGCAGCCACGGCGACGTTGGCCTTTGCCGTCTCGAGCGCCGCCTCGTTGGCTTTGAGCTGCGCCTGAGCCTGCTCCAGTTCCGCCGCGGCCTGATGAGCCGCCTGAATGATCTCCGGCGCGTCGATCGTGGCCAGGAGCTGGCCCACCTTCACGCGGGCGCCGATGTCGACCGATTGCGTCTTGAGATAGCCCGACACCTTGGTGAACAGATTCGCGTAGTGAAAGGCTTCCACCGAAGCTGGTTGCGTGGTCGAGGTGACGACACCCCCCAACTGCGGATGGACGACATCCACGCGTGGCATCGACGACCGTGCGCTTTGATCCCCGGCCGTGGGCTGATACTCGCCCGAGGCGGTCGGCGGCTCGGTCGCCGGATGCGACTCGACCCAACCACAACCGAGCGCAGGCAACACGGCGATCGCAATTACGACGATCCCGGCTCGCGGCCACAACCACACCGTGATCAGCGGCCGTCCGCCTGCGCTCAAGGTTTTTGATTTATTCTCCACGGTGCAGTAATCCTACGGCGATCAGATCGCGGCGAAAAGCGCGAGATCCGGAAGCGCCGCGGGGCCACTTTCAAAGCGTCTTTGTTGCCGCGAAATTCTCAATCGCGGAGCGTTCCGTTCAGCTCCGCTCGGCCAGCACGGGTCATTCTGGTGCGTGATTAACCTCACCCGTTTGGCACGGCTTACCAGCGGGTTCCGCAATCGGCCAGACCGTCAGTCGGAAGCCGGTAGATGTAAGTGACCGCCGAGGCCGTCTCGAAAGGGGGCATCAGCTCGACCCCCTCGCGCGCGTAAAGGCCCAGATCGCAGCCCTCCACGCGATCGAGCGCCCGCAGGCACGCTTCGTCCACGTCCCAGAGCTCGCCCTCAATCGAGCGCCCCTCGCGATGCCGGACGAGCGCGGGGTATGCGCCGACGTTGAACATGCGATAGATGGGGCGAGTGGCGGCCAGCGCCACAAAGACCTGTCCGGCGAGGAACCGGTTCCGCGGCTGGCCGCACTTAAGCGTCCCGTAAACGAACAGGTGCATTGGGCAGACGCCCGTTCATTTCGACGACAGGTCGATCCCGCGATCGCGCATCAGGAATTTCATGTCGTCCCAGACGTCTTTCTTTGCCGCGGGATTGCGTAAAAGGTACGCGGGGTGGTAGGTGCAGATCACCTTGGCGCGGCCATACTGGAAGATACGTCCGCGGAGCTTGCCAATCGAATCCGCCAGGCCAAGGAGGTTCTTGGCCGCGATGCTCCCCAGACACACGATGTAATCGGGGTCGACGATCTCGATCTGCGCGTCGAGGTACTCGCGGCAGTTTTCGGCCTCGTCGGGAAGCGGGTTGCGGTTGCCTGGTGGTCGGCAGCGCAGGATGTTGCAGATGTAAACTTCGGAGCGCTTGAGCCGCGAGGCTTCCAGGATGCGGTTGAGAAGCTGGCCGGCCGCCCCGACGAACGGTTCCCCCAGTCGATCTTCATCCGCGCCGGGTGCTTCGCCCACGAACATGATTTCGGCCTCGGAATTGCCGACGCCGAAGACCGTCTGCGTCCGCGTCCGGGCAAGCTCCTCGCAGCGGGTGCAGGCGGCGACCCGCCCAGCCACTTCACGCAGCTGCTCTTCACGTTCGTTCCGCGGGAGGTCGGAGCGCTTGGCCTCAAACAACGAGAGACCTGCCGCTCGGCACGGTGCGCTCGACGTCTCGCGCGATACAGAATCGTCGGTCGCGCGAGTGGCGCTCGGCTTCTCGCTCTGCGGACCCTCCGATGCCGATTGCGCTCGTCTCGAGCGCAAAACGCGCGTTACGCCGGCTGCTCGAAGACTCGCAACCTGCTGACGTGCCGCTCGGCGCAAAGCCCGGTTCTTCGCCATGAATCGACATCCTGCCGATTACTGAGTGCTCGAGGTTTTGAATGGACCGGCGGTTTGCTTGGCTGCCCACCAGCGGCGCCAGGCGTCTTTGTCATAGCCGAACGACTGTTTGGTGATCGACTGCAGAGCCGACAGGACTTCGGCATTGCGATATTCGTGGTCGACGACGACCGTTTTGACATTTGTGCCGGTCCACGGGCCAGGGGGCGTCACGACGGTGGCGCCGGGGTAGGCGCCGGCGGCGAGCTTGGCGTAAACGTCCGGAGGCAAGCCCCCTGTGGGCCCGCCACCTCTGTTAAAGCCGTAGCTATTGGAGTTATCGACGACCTGCGTGGGGATTCCGTGCGTCGTCACCAGCGCGTCGATCAGTTGCGGAATCACCGAGGGGTCGCCGATCTTCTCGAGCATCAGCCCGGCGCGGCGGACGATTTCATTATCTGCGTGGTGAAGCTCACGGCCGAAAAGACCGGCTGCCGTAGGCCGCGGCCGTTCAAGAATCGCTCCCTGTGCGGCAATGCGAACGGTTTTGTCCCCGTCGAAGAGTGAGACATCCACAAGATAGGGTGTCGTGGCGTTCAAGTCTGGGATGGCGGCCATGACGTGCACGTACAGCTCGCGCAAGCTCTCATCCTTGCTGGCCAGCAGCACGCGGTTGAGCGCGGGGATCGCCTCGGCGTCGGTAATGTTTAAGAGCGCATCCATCGCCCGGCGGCGTTTTTCCCCGTCGCCGGAGGCCAGGGAGCGCACGGCGCTGCGCACGCGTTCGAGCCAATCCTGGTCCTGGCGCTTCCGCTGATGTTTCCTCTTGAGGATCTCGACTTCTTGCTGCGCGACGTATTTTCCCTCGAATTTGACGAATCCGCGCGAGCGCATTTCTTCGTCGTAGGTGCGCCACTGGCCGTCGTGCTTGGATTGCCCGAGTCCTTGACGGGCCGGCAGATGGTCCGGATCGAGAGCGACGATGGCGCGTAGCGCCTCTTCGCGCTGCGCCTTCAGTCCGCGAGCTTTACACCATTCGGCCAGCCGCCAGAGCGATTCGACGTCGTTGTCCGTGTGGCGCTTTCGCACCTCGAATTCTTCGAGCACGAACGGCCGCTTGGCGACGATAGCGACGTCGAAGGCACTGAGGGTCAACCGACCCCCCGTCAGTGTCGAGACGGCGACGAGGTGGGCGGCTTCTTCGCGTTCGGCCTTCGAGGTCGGTCGGTGTCCCAGCGCAGCCGTCGCGTCGAGCACCCGGCCGCGGACGACCGCGCCCGTCCGCAACGTGACGGTGTCGGCCCGCGTGGAAGACGCGGCCCACAAGGCGAGACAGACCGCGCCCCAACGACAGGCCTGGTTGAGCCGTGCTTCCGGTGCGAGAGCACTTTGGCGTCTCGCCAGGATTGGTCTGGTCGGATGTCGCATGCGTGCGAGCCTGAGATCGACCGCGCAGTCCACCTGCCCACGCCTTGGTTTTAACAGGGTCGTCAAGCATTGTCCAAGTGGTGCAGCCAGAGCCACGCACACGGCCGAAGGGATGTCTTCAGCGCCGCCGACTGAAGGTCGCGCCGCAAATGCTTGCGCCCGTTGAAGAGATTGCCATTTTCGCTCAGGCGCGTTCCTGTTACGATCCCGCCCTCTTCGTTTCCTCTCAAAAATTCCAATCGCCTTTTCCAGAGCCGCCTGCCAGCGGCCATACTCAGCGCCTTGACATCCGATGACGGACGCCGCCATCGCAGAGTCTTCGTTCGCGGAGACGGCCTGGACCGTATCCGAGCCGTTGTCGTTGCCGGAGGAGAGCAGCTCGTCGCGCGCGGCACAACTGCGGCGCGACCTGCGGTCGAGCCTGGGCGACGCTGCCGGATCGGGGCTGATGGTCGGCACGGGAGAAACTTATCTCCCGGCCTTCGTCCTGGCTGCCGGACTTGGCCAGGTGCTCTCGGGGCTGATCACCAGCCTGCCCCAACTGGCCGGCGGAATCATGCAGCTGGTCTCCCCTCACGGAGTGCGCCTCCTGCGGTCGCACCGCAAATGGGTTGTGACTTGTGCCACCTTCCAGGGGCTGGCTTTCGTCCCGCTGGCTCTGGCAGCCTGGCAGGGAGGGATCACCAGGTGGCTCGTGCTGGCGGCCGCGGTCTTGTATTGGAGCGCCGGCCTGGCGTCGAATCCACCTTGGAACACCTGGATGGGGAGCCTGATTCCCGGTTGCGTCCGTCCCCGCTATTTCGCGAGACGTAACCGGTTGCAGCAGGCGGCCGTTCTGACGGGATTTCTGGTCAGTGGGCTTGCCATCGAGTATGGTGCCTCGCCGCAAAACGCCCTCGCGGGATTCGGTCTGCTGTTCGGGTTGGCGATCGTGGGTCGCCTGGGATCCGTGGCCTGCCTGGCGCGAACGAGCGAACCCGATCCCCTGCCCTCAAACATCCGGTCGCATCCCTGGCCGGCACTCGCGCGCCGCTTTACACGCGGTGCCGAGGCGCAACGACTCTTGTACTTGTCGCTCGTACAAGCTGCGGCGTATTTCGCCGGCCCGTATTTCGCGCCCTACATGTTGTGCATTTTGAAGCTGTCGTACGGGGAATACGTGATCCTGATCTCCGCGGCCTACGTCGCGCGGGTGATCGCGTTGCCGTTATGGGGGGGCGTCGCAGCTCGTTTCGGCACACGCCGCCTGTTGTGGATCGGCGGACTGGGGATTGTTCCGTCCGCGGGGGCCTGGCTGATTTCGGACCGATTCTCGTATCTGGTCGTCGTGCAGCTTCTGAGCGGAGCTGTCTGGGCCGCCTACGAGCTGGCCGTGTTTTTGATCGGCGTGAATTCGGTGCGGGCCGAAGAACGAACCAGCGTGCTGACCGTATTTAACCTGGCGACAACGACCGGGATGGTGGCCGGTTCCATTTTGGGGGGCGCGATGCTGATCGTCTTGGGCGAGAGCCGCGAGGTCTATTACCTGCTTTTCGCCGGTTCTTCGCTCTTGCGTTTGGGCTCACTCTATTTTTTGCCGCGAATTCCGGCCCGGCTGCTCGAGCGACCCTCCTTGCGATTGCGCGGCGCGCTGCCGGCAGTATTGCCCACTTCCGCTTCGCTGATCGCGAATTCCTCCGAAGAGAGGCCAGCGACGCGGATCTGGCGTGCTGGAGCACGATTGATGCGCCAGTCAGCGTGACGTTACTCTTCGGGCGGCTTTTGAGGCTTGGCCTTGGGAGCCGTTTTGCCGAGGCCCGGCTTGGGTGGCTTGGGAGTCGCCTTCTTCGGTGCCGCGTCGGGCTCGTTCTTCTCCATCGACTCTTCGGCTTCTTCGCCCTTCTTGGCGGCCTTTGAACCGGCGCTCTTTGGTTTCGCTCCTTCTTCCGGTGCGATTTCCGGCTCGACGGGCCGCTTCTCGGGCTGCTTGTGGAACAGCGGATAATCGCGTTCGCGTTCCCTCAAGCACAGGATCAGCCCCTTTTCGGTCGCGAAGTACATGCGGTCGGTGCGATCGTTGGCAATCCGCACCGGGAATCCCCGCAGCGCAAACGCACCGACCTGTTTGCCGTTGGCCCGGTTGAGAATCAGCACGTCGTCCACGTAGCTGGACGCGTAAACCAGGTTGGGTGTCGCCGCGAGAAATCTGGTGGCGCTGCGATTGGTCCACGCTTCGCGGCCATCCTCTGCGGAGAGGCACCGCATTCCCGCTCCCTCGGCGCACACAAAGACGTGATTGTCGATGATCCGCGGCTGCTGACGGACGTTCACGCCCATCAGCACCTCCCATTTCAACGCGCCCGTATCGGCATTGAGACTGTAAACCTTCAGATCCTTGGTCGCTACGACGATCTGGTTGCCGAACTGTCCGATTGGTGCTCCCAGCGGCTGGTCGGTCTCAAACTGGAATTTCGGCTTGTGGTTCTTGACGTCCAGCCCGTAGAGCGAGCCGTCTTCACTCGGCACGCACACGATGGTTCCGGTTGTTACCGGGGCATAAGGGACGCGTCCGCCGGTGCGATAAGTCCAGGCCAGTGCGCGATGCATGTACTTACGTTGCGTGATGTCCTTGGCCAGTGTCCCGAGAAATTTTAAATCAAACGCGTAGACGCTCCCGTCAATCGAGCCGACGAACGCGCGCTGGTCGTCGCTGGCCGAGCCGGCGGAAGGCGCGTTCAAAATATCCACTTCCCAAGCGCTGTCGCCGGTTTGCTTGTCGAGCGCGAAGAGCTTTCGTCCGGCGACGACCAAGACTGCCTGGTCGGTTGTCGAAGGAGCATATCGCACGTCGGTCAGGGCACCGACCTGGACGGCCCAGCGTCGTCGGCCCGCCGTGTTGTCGATGGCGGTCACCATGCCGGTGGCCGATTCGACGACCGTAGTTTGCTCGTCGGCGATGAAAAACTTCACTCGATCGTGGATCGAATCGACCGTGGCAAACGCCGCCCAGGCCTTCTGCAGCCCAAAGCGCCCGAGCATCGTGTCAGGGGGGAGCTGAGAGGAGGCCGATTGGCCGAGTGCATTCCCTGCGAGCCCAACGACCAGAATCCAAGCGCTAGCCAAGAGGCGACGGGGCAACATGAGTCATTTCCCAGGGTTACGAGCGGAGAATTGCCACCTTTCATTCTAAACGCGGGGCGCCGGCCGAAACCAGCGAATCTTGCGAGACTTCGGCAACTTTGCGGCCGACTGGGAAGGGCTTTTCCGGGGCACCGCGTGGGATAAGTTGGGCGAAGGTCCTGAATTATCCGAGGGCAATCGCTGGCTAAGAGCTAGGATCACCAACCCGCTGGGACGCTCCGTCAGGGCTGTGAACCAGAAAGACGAACCGCTAGACTGAGTGCGCGCTTTGCCGGTCGCCTGCCGGCGGATTTTGCAGGCCAGACGATTGCCTTGCCGCTGCCAAATCGCCGCGGTCGTCGGACTTCCGACCGCCTTCCAAAAAAAGGGGGCTTGCTCGTTGTGCGGGATCGTAGCGCTGCTGGTCAAGCGAAAGCTCCTCCGCGAGTCGCTGGGGGAATGGCTTTCTCCCATGTTGGTCTGCATGGGGGACCGGGGACCCGATTCGGCGGGCCTGGCCGTATTTGGGCCGCCGGTCGAAGGGGGTCGCCGACGCTTTAACTTGTACGCCGGCCGCGAAAGCATTTCCTGGCCGCAGCTGGTCGACTCGGCCCGCCACGACGTCAGCCACGATATTGATCTTCAGGCGCGCGACAACCATGCCGTGCTGACGAGTTCCGCGGAGCCGTCGCGGATTCGCGGCTGGCTTGCCGCCAACTATCCGCGGTTGCATCTGCTCTCCGTCGGCCGATCAATCGATTTATTCAAGGACACCGGGCATCCCCGGCAGCTGGCCGACAAGTACGCCTTCAACAAGTTGGCCGGGACACACGCCGTCGGTCACACCCGGATGGCGACCGAATCGGCCGTCACTCCCGCGCACGCGCATCCATACACCGCCGGCGAGGATTTTTGCCTCGTCCACAATGGATCGCTTTCGAATCCCAACAGCATCCGGCGCAAGCTTGAAAAACGCGGCATTCATTTCGAGACCGACAACGACACGGAAGCCGCTTGCCGCTTTCTCGAATGGCGGATGAGTGAGGGGGATTCGCTGGAGAATGCCCTCGAAAAAGGACTCGTCGAGCTGGACGGGTTTTTCACGCTGCTGATGGCGACCGCTGACAAGCTGGTGCTCGTGCGCGACGCGTTTGCCTGTAAGCCGGCCGTTGCCGCGGAAACCGACGACTACGTTGCCATCGGATCGGAGTACCGATCACTGGCGCACTTGCCGGGGATCGAGGAGGCCCAGATTTTCGAGCCCCGTCCAGAACGGATTTATTCATGGAACGTGTCGTCGAGCCTGGCCGGATGACGATGCGCGACTCGACGAGCCCCAGCGCAACCGCGCTTCCCGTTGCGAGTCCGCCCGAGACGCGCGTCATTGAGTGGGATCTGGCCCGCCCAGGCAAAAGCGTGCGGGCGCTCAACCAGTGGCTGCATCACGACGCCCCGCGCGACGCCGCCGGTTCGTGCATTCGCGTCCTGAACCCCAACGGCCAGCACCACATTGCCGCCGGACTTAACGCGCCTCTCGAGGTTGAGATTGCCGGACACGCGGGCTATTTCGTTGCCGGGATGAACCAGCTGGCAAACGTCACGGTCGCGGGCAACGTGGGCTGGAGCGTGGCCGAAAACATGATGTCGGGGACGGTCCGCGTGAAGGGCTGTGCCTCGGAGTGCGCCGGCGCGTCGGGTCACGGCGGGCTGCTCGTGATCGAAGGGGACGCTTCCTCGCGGTGCGGCATTTCGCTCAAGGGGCTCGACATCGTCGTCGGCGGGAGCGTTGGGCATATGTCCGCCTTCATGGCCCAGGCGGGGACGTTAACGGTCTGCGGCGACGCGGAGCACGGTCTCGGCGACTCGCTTTACGAAGCGGTGCTCTACGTGCGCGGCACGATTCACGGCCTGGGGACCGACGCGCGTGAAGAGCCGCTCACCTCTGCGGACGTCGAAAAGCTGGCTTCGTTGCTCGGCCGGGCCGGTTTCAATTACGACCCGAAATCGTTCAAACGGATCGGCTCGGCCCGGACCCTCTACCACTGGCACATCGACTCCTCCCACGCCTATTAACGAGATGTCCGAATTTCTGTCGTTGGAAGAGAGCGCCGGCTTCGACCGCCACGTGCTGGCGTACATTCACCAGGCGGCCGAGACCGGCCTGTATGAGATTCGCGGCCTGGGTGCCAAGCGCCGCGTCCCCTCATTCGATGACCTGGTCTTTCTGACCGCTTCGATCTCGCGCTACCCCCTCGAGGGCTATCGCGAAAAGTGCGTCACCAAAATCGTGCTCGGCACCCGCTTCGCCAAACGGCCAATCGAGATTGAAATTCCCATCACGATTGCCGGAATGAGCTTCGGCGCCCTTTCGGCCAACGTGAAAGAGGCTCTCGGCACCGCGGCCACGCAGTGCGGCACCTCGACAACGACCGGGGACGGCGGCATGACGCCCGAGGAACGCAAATCCTCGAAGACTTTGGTCTATCAGTGCCTGCCCTCACGATACGGATTCAATCCCGACGATCTGCGGAAGGCCGATGCGATCGAGGTGGTCATCGGCCAGGGGGCCAAGCCCGGCGGCGGCGGCATGCTCTTGGGTCAAAAGGTGAGCGCTCGCGTGGCTGCGATGCGGACCCTTCCCGAAGGGATCGATCAACGCTCGGCCTGCCGGCACCCCGACTGGACGGGGCCCGACGATCTGGCGATCAAGCTCGAAGAGCTCCGCGAGATCACCGATTGGGAGCTTCCGATTTTCGTGAAACTGGGGGCGACACGCGTCCGCGACGACGTCAAGCTGGCGGTGAAATCCGGGGCGGACGTCATTGTGCTCGACGGTATGCAGGGAGGAACGGCCGCCACGCAGCAGGTCTTCATCGAGCATGCGGGCATTCCCACGCTGGCCGCGCTGCCGCTAGCCGTCGAGGCGCTCGACGAGATGAATGTGCTTGGCGAGGTGCAACTGATTATTTCCGGCGGCATCCGCACGGGGGCGGACGTCGCGAAGGCATTAGCCTTGGGGGCCGACGCCGTCTCGATCGGACAGGGGGTGTTGATGGCCCTCGGTTGCAATCGACCGGACTATCAGACACCCGAGGGTCCGCGAGACGCGCGGGCAGATTATCAGGCCCTGGGGACCGCCCCCGGTTTCTGTCATCACTGTCACACCGGCCGCTGCCCCGTCGGCATCACGACGCAGGACCCCGTGCTCGAACAGCGACTATCGCCCGCCGAGGGGGCCCGCCGACTGCGGAATTATCTCAACGTGCTCACGATGGAGTTGACGACTCTGGCGCGCGCCTGCGGCAAGTCGAATGTGCACCATCTCGAGCGGGAAGACCTCGTCGCATTGACGATCGAAGCGGCGGCGATGGCGCGGGTGCCGCTCGCGGGGACGTCTTGGATCCCCGGTCAGAAGCAGGGCACTTAGAGAGCACTTAGAGAGCCGCGTAACGTAGGGAATATCACATGACGACCGACCGAGCGCAGCTTCGCGAGATCCTGGAGCGCGACGGCATCGAATTCCTGCTCGTGCAGTTCGTTGACATTCACGGTGCCGCTAAGGCCAAGATGGTGCCGGTCGGCTGCCTGGACGACGTGCTCGACGTCGGAGCGGGTTTCGCCGGCGGTGCGTTGTGGGGCGCGGGGCAGGGGCCTCACTCGCACGACATGCTCGCCCGGATCGACCCCACGACCTATACGCGTCTTCCCTGGCATCCCAACACGGCTCGCTTCGCGTCGAACTTGTTTGTCGACGGCCAACCGCATCCTTATTGCTGCCGAACGAACCTGGTTCGCGTGCTCAGCGAGGCCCGAGCGAAAGGCTACGTGCTGAATGTCGGAATGGAGCCGGAGTTCTTCCTGGTGACGCGTGCCGACGACGGATCGATTCGGCCTTGGGATCCGCAGCGAGTCGACCGTCTGCGAAAACCGTGTTACGACTTTCGCTCGATGGCGCCGGCCATCGATTTTCTCCAGGAGCTGACCAGTTCGCTCAACGGCCTAGGTTGGGGCGTTTATCAGGTCGATCACGAAGACGGCAACTCGCAGTTCGAGGTGAATTTTGGCTACGCCGACGCTCTGATCACGGCCGACCGCATCACCTTCTTCAAAATGGCCTCGGGGCAGATTGCCGGCAAGTACGGCGCGATCGCCACGCACATGGCGAAACCCTTCGCCGAGCAGACCGGAAGCGGGTTGCACGTCCATTTCCATCTGGCCGATGCCAGGACCGGCAAGAACCTGTTTCTCGACGAAAGCGATTCGCGCAGTCTCGGCCTTTCGCAGACGGCCTATCACTTTTTGGGAGGCGTGATCGAGCATGCGCGGGCCGTGTGCGCCGTCACCAGCCCCACGGTTAATTGCTACAAGCGGCTGCAAGTCGGCCAGGGACTCTATTCCACGCGCTCGGGTTTCACCTGGACTCCGGCGTTCGCCGGCTACGGCGACAACAACCGCACGCAAATGATCCGCGTCGCTGGCCCAGGACATTGTGAGGATCGCACCGTCTCGGCCGGTTGTAATCCGTACCTCGGTCTGGCGGCCCTGCTGTCGGCTGGACTCGACGGCATCGCTCGGCACATCGATCCGGGCCAGCCCAACCTCGGCAATTTGTATGAACGGACGCTGACTGAAATCGCGAACCGAGGTCTGCGTCTGTTGCCGCAGTCGCTCGACGAGGCGCTGGCCGAGTTCGAGAAGGATAAAATCGTCCGCGGCGCCCTGGGGGTGATCGCCGACGAATTCCTCGATCTCAAAGCGAAGGAGTGGAAGACCTATAACAGCCAGGTGACTACCTGGGAAACCGAGCAGTATTTGACGGCGTTCTAGCCGCCGAGGGCGGCTCGGGCAGGCTGGCTGCGTTGGCGCCGGTGAGGGCGTGACGCGGCTAGCCCGCTACAAAAAATGCCGCTTACTTCCGTGCGCGGCTCCTTGAAGACAAAGACCTGAGAGAAAATGCCTTCTTCGGCCTTTGACATGATTGTGCTCGGAGTCGGCGGCGTGGGAAGCGCGGCCCTCGATCAGCTCGCGCGCCGCGGCAGCTACGTGCTCGGCTTGGATCGATTCTCGCCCGGGCACGATCGGGGCAGCTCGCATGGTCGCACACGGTTGATTCGCCAAGCCTATTATGAGCATCCCGATTATGTGCCGCTGCTGAAGCGAGCTTATGAACTCTGGGCTGATCTCTCGGCCCGCGCGCGGAAGACCCTGTATCACGAGGTCGGCGTTCTGTGTGTTGGGCGTCCCGATCGCCCGGTGATTTCCGGCGTCCTGGCGAGCGCTCGCCTGCATTCATTAGAAGTCGATCAGCTAAACGCGACGGAGGCGGCGGCTCGATTTCCCGGCTATCGCGTTCCCGAGCCACTCGCTGCCGTCTTTGAGCGCCGGGCCGGATACCTCGATTGCGAAGACGCCCTTCGGGCTGCCGCCGACCAGGCGGTCAAGAACGATGCCTTTTTGCAGACCGATGCCAACGTGATCGAATGGAAACCCGAAGGGGGCGGCGTCTCGGTCCGCACCGACCGGACGACTTATCACGCAGGAGCTCTCATCATCGCTGCGGGCGCCTGGGCGGGACAGTTGCTGGGCGATCTCGGCATTTGCTTCGAGGTGCTCCGCAAGTCGTTCTATTGGTACGAGGCGCCAAAAATCTACGCGGCCAGCCACGGAGCGCCCGGCTTCATCTACGAGACCGACGCGGGGAACTTCTACGGCTTCCCGGATATCGACCAACAGGGGCTGAAAGTCGGAGAACACACGAACGGTGTGCCGGTGACCGATCCGCTCGTCGTCGATCGATCTCCCGACGCGGCCGAGACCGCCCGCATCGACGCCTTTCTTTCGGCACATCTTCCGGCAGTGACTCGGCGGCAGCTGAACTTTGCTACGTGCCTTTACACGCTGAGCCCCGATCGAAATTTCGTAATTGACCGCCACCCGGACCATCCGCAGGTTTCCTTCGCGGCGGGGCTGTCGGGGCACGGCTTTAAGTTCGTCCCCGTGTTGGGCGAAGCGCTGGCTGACCTGGCGGAGCGGGGCAAGACGAAGCTGCCCATTGAGTTCTTATCGAGCCGCCGAGCTGGATTGCGAACCGCCTGATGCCGTCGTCGGTGCGGAAGTGGCGCTCGATTGCGCCTCCCGCGGGCGGTTCGGGCGCGTGTACCAATACGCCCAAAGAATCAGCACGCCTTGCAAGGGCAGGCGCAGCAAATGCACGAGCGGCGACCCGGGAATCAGCTCCTGGTGTTGATAGACGTAGATGTTCGCCGGGAAGACGGCGATCAGCAGTAAAATCAACCCCCAGGCGGCAATCCTCTGCAAGTCGCTGAACATCAACATCGCCCCCAGCAAGATCTCCGCCACGCCGCTGACGTCGACCACCGTCTGATGCCAAGGGATATAGGGGGGCACGATCTTCAAGTAGAACTCGGGGAAGCAAAAATGCGTGAGGCCGGCGCCGACGAAGAGCGTCGCGAAGAGATACCGCGTGACAAGTTTGACATATCGGATCGACTTTTCGCTGGGCCGGTCACTCAAAGGTTGTTCTCCCTCACGCTCGGATCGTAACAAACCAGCTCGACCGTATTCCCCTCCGGATCATCGACGTAGAGCGAGCGCCAGTGGACCCAGCCATGTTCCGCGGTCCTCACGGCAAGCCCGCACTCGGCGAGCCGCTGCCGTTCGCGATCGAAATCGGCCAGATCGATCTCGAAGGCCAGATGATCGACGGTGGTCGTCGTAGCATCAAGGCCTTGAAATCCGGGGTCGGACGAGCGGTCGAACAGGGCCAGGATCTGCGTGTGGCCGCCGAATCCCTCGGCCAATCGAAAGAACGCGCTGCGCTCGAACCGCCGCAGCAATTCCAGTCCTATGACGCTTTGGTAAAACGTCTGCATGGCGTCCAGATTGCTGACTCTCAAGGCGATTTCGCCCAAACCTCGAATCACGCGTGGCATCGCGTCGCTCCTGCTGCGAGCCGGCAAACGATGAATCTGACGCGCGAATTGTAAGCGCGGGGCGGCCCACGTCCATTGGCGCGAGAGTTGCAACCGGTTTCGGAGCGCCCAACTGCCGCTCGGGAGTGGAACTCCGTCTGCGCGCGGGTTACCGTGAGAAGGGCTTGGGACTGGGGCGACTGGGCGTGGTCGCGCACGAGGCAAGGAGCTTGAACTCGAGAACGAATGGCGAGTCTCGATGATTTCAACCTTAGCGCAGATCGTCGCCCTGTCGCCGATACTCGCAATCTCGCGGTGGCTCCGCACCGATTTGATCCTGGCGGCGACGCTCCTGTTTCTCGTCTTCGCGTCGTGGGCCATGTTGCAGACGGGACAGATCGGCCCCGCCCGCGATCA
>DASPSM010000584.1:0-6884 GCA_035623955.1 Planctomycetaceae bacterium | reverse complement strand
CAGTCCGAAATCGACCAGATGCTCGGCAAGAAGGTGAGTGCCGAAGTCGAGCCGCAGAAGATCAAGATCAATCTGGCCCGCGGGGAGGCGGTGAAGATCAAGGAAGGAACGTTCGAGAGCTTCGAGGGAACGGTCGAGGCGATCGACGAAGAACACGGCAAGATCACGGTGCTGATCGAAATCTTCGGCCGCTCGACGCCGGTCGAACTGGAATACTGGCAGGCCGAAAAAGTGTGATGGCAGGATCACGGTCCGCGTCGAGATCTTTGGCGGTCAGACTCCGGTGAAGTGGAACACTGGCAGGTCAAAAGAATCTGACCTGCGGGGCAAATAATGGCGAAGAAGAAACAGGTCACGGCGGTTGTCAAGCTGCAGGCGACCGGGGGTCAGGCGACTCCCGCGCCGCCGGTCGGCACGGCGCTCGGCCCGCACGGCGTCAACATCGGGCAGTTCGTCCAGCAATTCAACGAGAAGACGCGCGATCAGATGGGGACGACGGTCCCCGTCATCATCACGATCTATAGCGATCGCAGTTTTGAATTCATCTTG
This sequence comes from Planctomycetaceae bacterium, assembly GCA_035623955.1. Lineage (GTDB taxonomy): Bacteria > Planctomycetota > Planctomycetia > Planctomycetales > Planctomycetaceae > DASPSM01. The sequence continues at coordinate 6,335 of DASPSM010000584.1, read as the reverse complement.
AAGAGTCCTCCAGCCTCGGTGCTGCTCAAACAGGCGGCGCAGATCGCCAAGGGCTCCGGCAACCCCAAGGCTGAAAAAGTCGGCGTGGTGACGCAGAAGCAGCTGCAGGACATTGCCCGGAGGAAATTCGAGGATCTCAATGCCCCGAACTTGGAACACGCGGCTCGCATCATCGCGGGGACGGCCAGGAGCATGGGGTTGGACGTGGTCGACTGATTTTGGCGGGACAGCGGCGCTGGGATAAGTGGCAATGGCGAAACATTCCAAACGATTCAACTTCCTTCTGAAGAAGGTCGAGGGGATGGCCCCCGTCGACGTGGCGACCGCCGTGAAGACGCTCAAGTCGCTCGAGCCGTCTCTGCCGTCGAACATCAAACCGGTGAAATTCGATCAGACCGTGCAGCTGGCCGTGCAACTGGGCATCGATCCCAAGCAGGACGACCAGGCCGTTCGCGGGTCAATCGTGCTGCCTCACGGCATCGGCAAGTCGAAGCGCGTGCTCGTCTTTGCTCAGGGAAACAACGCCGACATCGCGAAGTCGGCCGGTGCACAGTACGTGGGGGGCAAGGACCTCGCCGACAAGATTAAAGAGGGCTGGACGGAATTCGACGTGGCGATCGCCACGCCGGACATGATGGGCGTCGTCGGTCCGCTGGGTAAGGTGCTCGGTCCGCGCGGGCTGATGCCTTCGCCTCGGGCAGGCACCGTCACGCAGGACGTTGCGACCGCGGTCCGCGAGTACAAGGCAGGGAAGGTCGAATTTCGTTCGAAGGACAAAGGGGGCGGCGTGCACTGCGTGGTCGGCAAGATGTCTTTCACGGAGCAACAGCTCATCGAAAACATCGAGGCGATGATCAAGTACATTCACACGATCAAGCCCCCCTCCTCGAAAGGGATCTACATGAAGAGTATTTCCCTTTCGGCGACGATGATGCCCGGGATCAACATCGTCGCGTAGCGAACAGTGCGCGACGAGAAAGCAGGCGACTTAAGTCATGAGCAGGCGCGTTAAGGAAATGCTGATCGAGGACGTGGGAGTCCGGCTCAAAGGAGTCAAGGACATCCTCGTCGTCGACGCGTCCAAGCTGGACGGCGTGACAGCCAATAAGCTCCGCCTGTCGATGCGGAAGAAGAAAATCTCCGCGCTCGGCGTGCGAAACAAGCTGGGCCGCGTGGCTCTCAAGAACGTCGGGGTGACCTCGCTCGATACGCTTTTGGAGGGGCCTTCGACGCTGGTGTGGGGGGGCGAGGACATTGTCGCCCTCTCGAAAGAGATCACGCAGTGGGCCAAGGACATCGAGGCCCTGCAGATCAAGGGAGGAACCACCGAGGGCACGGCGCTGTCGAAGGAGACAGTCGCTGAATTGGCGAAAAGTCCCGGCCGCAAGGAACTGATCGGCCAGATCGTCGCCGCGATGATGGGTCCCGGAGCCCAACTGGCGGGAGCTTTGCTGGGTCCTGGCCGCAAGCTTGCCAGCCAGATCGAGAAGATTTCGGAAAAAGCAGAAGAAGCCGCGGTGCCGGCCGCAAGCTGAGTTTAAAGACGAGCGAATCAACAATCGGGAGCGAGCTGAACCCGACTAAAAATGGGCTCGACCAAAAATGGGCCCGGCTAAAAATGGGGTTGTCACCCCGATCGATCCAGGTCGGGGCAAGAAACGAGCGAGAAAGGGAACGAGACGATGTCCACAGCGGTGGCGGAATTCGACCAGTCAACGAAGGAGCTTGGGGACAAGATTGCCGGCCTGACCCTGTTGCAGGCCAAGCAGGTCGTCTCCTACCTCAAGGAAGTTCACGGCATCGAGCCGGCGGCCGGCGGCGCAGTCATGGTCGCTGCCGGTCCGGCAGGCGGCGGAGCGGCCGCTCCCGCGGAGGAGAAGACCGAATTCGACGTGATTCTTGCCGCGGTGGGCGACAACAAAATCAATGTGATCAAGGTGGTCCGGAGCGCGACCAGTCTCGGTTTGAAAGAAGCGAAAGATCTCGTCGAGGGCGCTCCCAAGCCAGTGAAGACCGGATTGCCCAAGGCCGACGCCGACAAGCTCAAGGCGGAGCTCGAGGCGGCCGGAGCCAAAGTCGAGATCAAATAGTTCGCATCGAAGCGGTCCGGTCGGGGGGGTTCCCGTGGTGAGCCACGGGACCGGCCGGCGAACTTCACCGGAACGGCGTACGAGTATTGTGGTGGCGCGCGCCGCAGGTGTTCTGATTCCAACGTCCGTTCTTGCGCCCGGGCGCGACCGTCTCCGTTGCCGCACGACGCGGCGGAGGGTTGTGCACGGTGGGCACGTCCCGCTCGGAGTGTCGCGTGGCACTCCCCGAGGGGCAAATCGCGCCTTTCGGTTCGCCAAGTGTCCCAAGTCAGACACCCGAATTCCGACCCGAACGTCATCACGCCCCGCTCGCGCCTGGTTGGCACCGACCCTCGAACCGGTCGCTTTCACGCAGACAGCCGCGCAACGGTCGCCCGCACAAAGAGCCCAATAAAAAGAGCCCAGTAAAGAGAGCCCAGCATGCCGATCTCTGCAACCCGCTACATCAAGGCCGAATCGGTTCGCAACCTGGGAGTTGTCCGTGACGATTTTGAAATCGCCGATCTGACCCGTATCCAGACCGAGTCGTACGCCCGCTTCCTGCAGCTGGAGCGCGGTCCGCGGGAGCGCAAGAGCCAGGGCCTCGAGGAGATTCTGCGCGAAGTCTTCCCCATCGAAAGCTACGACGGGCAGTACCGTCTCGAATACCTCCGCTACGAGCTGGGCAAGCCGCGCTATACGCCGACGGAGTGTCGGCAGCTCCGGCTGACTTATGGCCGCCCGTTCCGCGTCTGGCTCAGGCTGGTCAAGGAACAGCCGATCGAGGAAGAGGTCTACCTGGGCGACATGCCCATCATGCTGGGTGGCGGCGAGTTCATCATCAACGGGGCCGAGCGCGTCGTGGTGAGCCAGCTGCACCGCTCGCCGGGCGTCGATTTCGTCCTCAGCTCCGAGCCGGGCGAGCGTAAGAATTACTCGTGCCGAATCATTCCCGAGCGCGGCAGCTGGATCGAGCTGGTCGTCAGCAAGAAGGAGACGTTGGGCGTCCGCATCGACCAGAGCGGAAAGTTCTCCGCGATGACGCTGTTGCGGGCCATGTCGCCGGAATTCTCGACCGATTCGGCGCTGATCCGTCTGTTCTACGAGACGGCCAAGGTCAAAGTCTCCAAGGGGGATCACGCCGACCTCGTCGACAAGGTCTCGGTCGAAGACGTCGTTTATCCGGCCAAGGACGAGCGCAGCGGCGAAATCATCGTCGAGTGCGGCCACCCGATCACCGAGGCCCACGCGATCGCGATGGCCGAAGCCGGGATCAGGTCGGTCGAGGTGGTCCCCAAGCTGGGCGATGCTCTGGTGCTCAACAGCATCATGGAAGATCGAGCGGGACATCAGGCCGTCTCCAAGGAGATGACTCCCAGCCACGAATCGGCCCTGCTGCGAATTTACCAGCGGCTCCGGCCGGGCAATCCGCCGCAGCTGGAAAAGGCGACCGATCTGTTCAAAGAGAAATTCTTCGACGTCAACCGCTACCGGCTGGGCCGCGTCGGACGCTTCCGCATCAACCGGAAGTTCGATCAGGACATCCCCGACTCGGAGATGACGCTTCGCGCGGAAGACTTCGTGAACGCGATCCGCTACCTCGTCCGGCTGCGGAGCGACGATCAGACGGCCCAGGTCGACGACATCGATAACCTCGGCAATCGCCGCCTGCGCACCATCGACGAGCTGGCCTCCGACGAAGTCCGCAAGGGTTTCCTCAAACTGCGCCGCACCGTGCAGGAACGGATGAGCCTCAAAGACGTCGAAGAGATGTCACCCCGCACGCTGATTAATCCCAAGAGCGTGTCGGCCGCGATCGAGTACTTCTTCGGCCGCAGCGAATTGTCGCAGGTGGTCGACCAGACCAACCCGCTTTCGATGCTCACGCACGAGCGTCGTTTGAGCGCGCTGGGTCCAGGCGGGCTCAACCGCAAGCGAGCGGGCTTCGAGGTTCGCGACGTCCATATTTCGCACTACGGACGCATCTGTCCGATCGAAACGCCGGAAGGCACCAATATCGGCCTGATCTCGAGCTTGAGCATCTTCGCCAAGGTCGACGACTACGGCTTCTTGATCACGCCGTATCGGAAGGTCGAAAACGGCAAGCTGACCGACGAGATCGAATGGCTGCGGGCCGACGAGGAGTCGTTCGCCTACGTCGCCCCGGCCGACACGCCGATCGAAAAGGGGAAAATCGCCGAGGAGCGCGTTTTGGCCCGCTACCGCAATGACGTCCATTGGGTCAGCGCCAAGGACGTGAAGTACATCGACATCGCTCCCTGCCAGATGGTGGGCGTCTCGGCCGGCTTGATTCCGTTCCTCGAGCACGACGACGCCAACCGCGCGCTCATGGGTTCCAACATGCAGCGGCAGGCCGTGCCCCTGTTGGTCACGGAGCCGCCGCTGGTCGGCACGGGCCTGGAAAAGGCCGTTGCCGAAAACTCGGGCATGGTGATCCGGGCGGAGCGGGCCGGCAAGGTCACGTACGTCGACGCGAACGTCGTCGAGGTCGAAGGCAAGCGCTACCCGATGCGGAAGTTCACCGGCTTGAACGAGCGGACGTGCCTCAATCAACGGCCGACCGTCAAGGTCGACCAGCGGGTGAAGAAAGGCGAGCTCTTGTGCGACAGCGCGGCCACGCGCGACGGCGAGCTGTCGCTTGGCCGAAATGCGCTCGTGGCCTTCATGTCGTGGGAGGGTTACAACTTCGAGGACGCGATCATCCTCTCCGAACGACTGGTCAAGGACGACGTCTACACGTCGATCCACATCGACGAGTTCGACGTCGAAATTCGCGAGACCAAGCTGGGCCGCGAAGAGTTCACCCGCGACATCCCCAACGTCAGCGAAAAGGCCCTGCGGCATCTCGACGAAGAGGGAATCGTCCGCGTCGGCACCCGCGTGCAACCGGGCGACATCCTGGTCGGCAAGGTCTCGCCCAAGGCCAAGTCGGAGCTGACGCCGGAAGAAAAACTGCTGCACGCCATCTTCGGGCGGGCGGGCGAAGACGTGAAGAACGAATCACTCGAGGTCCCCAGCGGCGTCGAGGGGATCGTGATCCACACCGAGCGGTTCTCGCGGCGGATGAGCCTCTCGGAACTCGAGCGCAAGAAGTTCGAGCAGGAGCTCAAGAAGGCGGAGCAGACCGGCAACAAGGCGATCCGCACGGCGTTCCTCGAGTTCCTCAAGGAATTCGAAAAAGTTCTGGGGCGCCACCTGGCGCTCGAGGACGGCCGCGAAGTCCGGGCGATCGAGGACGACGACAAGCTGGTAGCCGACTACGTCGTCAACTTCCCCACTCTGTTCGAGGACCTCGATCTGCGCAGCCCGCAGAAAAAGGCGGATCTCAAAAAGCTGCTCAAGGATACCTGGGGGCCCGTCGAGGAGGCGATCGACGTTCGCGACCAGGCGCTCAACAGCATGAAGCGCGGCGACGAGCTGCCCAGCGGCGTGCTGCAGATGGTGAAGGTCTACGTCGCCTCCAAGCGGCAGATCTCGGTGGGCGACAAGATGGCCGGACGCCACGGCAACAAGGGAGTCATCTCCAAGGTGCTGCCGGTCGAGGACATGCCGTTCCTCGAGGACGGAACGCCGGTCGACATCATCCTCAATCCGCTGGGCGTTCCGAGCCGTATGAACGTGGGCCAGATTCTCGAAACGCACTTGGGCTGGGCGGCGGCACGCCTCGGCTTCCGGGCTCACAGCCCGGTGTTCGACGGAGCCAGCGAAGAGGCCATCAAAGAGGCCCTCAAGCAGGCGGGCCTGCCCGAGGACGGCAAGACCGTCCTCTACGACGGCCGCACCGGCGAGCCGTTCGAGCAGCGGGTCACCGTCGGCATGATCTACATGCTGAAGCTGCACCACCTGGTCGACGACAAGGTCCACGCCCGGGCCACCGGACCGTACTCGTTGATCACCCAGCAGCCCCTGGGCGGCAAGGCCCGGTTCGGCGGTCAGCGGTTCGGAGAAATGGAAGTCTGGGCGCTCGAAGCGTACGGAGCGGCCTTCATCCTGCAGGAGCTGCTCACCGTCAAGAGCGACGACGTCGAAGGCCGCACCAAGATCTACGAGTCCATGGTCAAGGGAGAAAACACGCTCGAAGCCGGCACCCCCGCCAGCTTCGACGTGCTCACGAACGAAATCCGCGGGTTGGCGCTGAACATGCAACTTGAAAAGAGGCGGATTTAGGACGGAAGAGTCTCACGCGGAGACGCGGAGACGCGGAACAGGGAACAAGGAAGCAGTTGGGGCATACCTTCCGCAGCG
>DASPSM010000555.1:0-4679 GCA_035623955.1 Planctomycetaceae bacterium | reverse complement strand
CTGGCCCGCTGCTTGTCGATGACGTTCAGCCGTATCCAGTTCACTCCCGACCTGATGCCGGCCGACATCACCGGGACCGACGTGCTGCAAGAGAACCGGACGACCGGCAGTCGCGAATTCCGGTTCATCCCCGGGCCGCTGTTTCACAACTTCGTTCTTGCTGACGAGATCAACCGCACGCCTCCTAAAACGCAGGCCGCCCTGTTGGAGGCGATGCAGGAACGCCAGGTGACGGTCGGCCAGACGCGGCACATTCTGGCGGATCCCTTTTTCGTGCTGGCCACGCAAAACCCGATCGAGCAGGAAGGGACCTACGCCCTGCCCGAGGCCCAGCAGGACCGGTTCATGTTCAAGGTCTTCGTCCGCTATCCAAGTTTTGCGGAGGAGCGACAAATCGCGAAGCAGACGACGGGATTGGAAACGGATGAAGTCCGCACGGTTTTGAATACGACCGAGGTGCTCAACCTGCAACGCATCGTGCGGCAAGTCCCGGTGACCGATCACGTGGTGAATTACGCGCTGGCGCTCGTGCGGCAGACCCGCGTGGGCGAGCCGGGGACTCCCGACTTTGTCCAGAAATGGCTGGAGTGGGGGGCCGGACCCCGGGCCGTCCAGTTCTTGCTCCTCGGGGGAAAGGCCCGGGCGCTCTTGAACGGGCGGACGTTCGTGTCGACGGACGATGTGGCGTCGCTCGCGTCGCCGGTGCTGCGGCACCGCGTGGTGACGAACTATGCGGCCCAGAGCGAAAAGATCACGCCGGACCGCGTGATCGAGCAGTTGGTCGAGTCGACCCCGGCCAAAGAAGGCGATCTGACGAGTGACCCGCGACTCCGCAAAATTTTTGCAGCCTGAGCACATCTCGAGAATCTCGCGGCTGGAGGTACGCGCCCGGGAGATCGTCGAGGGATTTTTGTCGGGCTTGCATCGCAGCCCCTATTACGGCCAATCGGTCGAGTTCGTCCAACACCGCGAATACGTGCCGGGGGACGACTACCGCCGCATCGACTGGAAGGTCTGGTCAAAGACCGACCGGTACTACATCAAGCAATACGAAGAGGACACGAACCTTCGGACTCTGCTGCTGGTCGACGTCAGCGAGTCGATGAGTTACGGCAGCGGCCCGATGACGAAGTACGATTACGCCTGCACCGTGGCAGCAGCTCTCTCCTACCTGCTGCTGCGGCAGGCGGATTCGGTCGCGCTGACGACGTTCGACAGCGAGATCCGTTCGCGGGTTCCGCCGCGCAGCCGTCCCAGCCATCTGCATTCGATCATCGAGGCGCTGCAGGCGCAGCAGGCGGCCAGCAAAACGGGACTCGATCGCCTGCTGGCCCAAATCGCGCAAGAGCAGGCCCTGCGAGGAATGATCGTGCTGATTTCGGATCTCTTCACCGATCCGCAGGAGCTCGACAAGGGCTTAAGCCTGTTGCGGCACCGCGGTCACGACGTGATGGTTTTTCACATCCTCGACGACGAGGAATTGGACTTCGGCTTTTCGGGGACCACGAAATTCGAGGGGCTCGAGGAGGCAGGCGACGTTGTCTGCGATCCGCGCGCCCTGCGGGAGGGTTATCTGTCCGCTCTCAATCAATTCCTGGAAATGATTCGCCGCAACTGTGCCCGGCGGCTGATCGATTACCAGACGATCCGCACGAGCGAGCACCTGGATGCCGCGTTGGCCCATTACCTGAACCATCGGATCGGAATGCAAGGTTCCGCGCTGCGCTAAGAGCCGCGCCCCGGCGCCGATTGGGGCAGCCGCGTCCGCCACGCGCTGGCTAAACGATTTCGCCCTTCGAGGATCTCTCGCGACAGGAATTCACCGGAACATCATGAGCGACTGGATCGCCACGCACTTCCTGCATGCCTCGTACGTGCTCCCCGTCGGAGCGGCGCTCTTGGCGGTGCCGGTGATTATTCACCTGATCAACCGGCTGCGGTTTCGCCGCGTCCGCTTCGCCGCGATGGAATTCCTGCTGCAGAGCCAGCAGCGCAACCGGCGGCGACTCTTGATCGAACAGCTGATGTTGCTGCTATTGCGGATGGCGATCGTGGCGGCCATTCTGCTGTTGATTTCGCGGCTCGTCCTCGACCCGAGCGCGCTGTGGGCATTCCGTGGCGGCAAGTCGCATCACGTCGTGCTGCTCGACGACAGCGGCTCGATGCGCGACCGCTGGGGCGAAACGTCGGCGTTCAAGGAGGGGCTGGCCATCGTGAGGCGCCTGGTTGCGGAAGGCGCCCGCCGCCCGGGAACGCAGCAATGCACGTTGCTTCTCCTCTCTCATCCCGATCGGCCCCTGTTCCTCAAGCACGACGTGAACGATGCGTTCGCCGTGGAACTCGAGAACGTCTTCGAGCGCCTGGAGTGCAGCCATCAGGCGCTCGACCTGGTGACGGGAATCGACGCGGCGACCAGGCTGCTCGCGCAGGACCCGGGGGCGATCCGGCACTTGCATGTGATTTCCGACTTTCGCGCGTACGATTGGCGAGAGCGGCCCGCGCTGCGGACCGCCTTCAGCGCCGTCGCGAAGACCGGCACCTCGATCGATTTTGCGCGGACCGTCAACGAGTCGCACGACAACCTGGCGATTGCCGAATTGGGTGGCGAGGTTCGCACGGCCGCGGCGGGCGTGCCCGTGCGATTAAGGGCCGCGGTGCGGAATTTCGGCACGAAGGTCGCTAACCACGTGCGTCTGGGCGTGATGGCGGACGGCAACCTGCTGCCGCTTGGCGTCGAGATCGAAAAACTCGAACCGGGGACCGAGCAGACGCGGGACATCGACGTCAGCTTCAAGAAGGCGGGGAAACACACGGTCGAAGTTCAGCTGCCGGAAGATTCACTGGCCTCCGATAACCATCGCTACGCGGCCCTCGACATCAGCGTCGCGAACCCCGTGCTGATCGTCGACGGCGATCCGGAGAGCGATGACGGCTCTTACGTGCTCAACGCGCTGGCCGCCGATCCGTCGATCACCGGATTCTCGCCGCGGATCGAATCGCCCGATTTTCTGACCCGCGAGTCGCTCGATGCGTTTCGCTGTATCTACCTGCTCAACATTCACGAGCTGCGGGCCGACGCGATCGAAAGGTTGGCCGAGTACGTCCGCAAGGGGGGCGGAATCGCCTGGTTCCTCGGGAATGTCGTCAATACGGGCTTTTATAACGAGGAGCTTTACACCAAGGCGGACGGCCTGTTTCCCGTGCCATTGGCTCGCATCCCCAAAGCCGTCGTCCGCCCCGAAGTCGAGTCGAATGCTCCCGACCTCTCGTTTGCCAACCGGCCGCCGTTCGAGCATTTTTTCGGTCAGGAGAATCCGTTCGTCCATGGCGTGAAAATCAGCGAGTGGATCCCCGTCGGCGACAAATGGGTCCGCGACGACAACCAGCGCAAGGACGAGGTCTCGACCATCGCGTACCTCGCGTCAAAGGAGCCGATCGCGTTCGACCGGCAATACGGCAAGGGGCGGATCCTCGCTTTTCTGACGACGGCCGGACCGAAATGGAACGATTGGGGCAGGAACCCGAGCGTGGTCATTTTCCATCTCGAGTTGGCCAAGTACATCGCCCGCGAGAACCAGACGCTCGACCATCGGATCGTAGGCGAGCCGATCGAGATCTCGTTCGACCCTGCCGAGTTCCTGGAGACTGTGGAGATCACCGCGCCCGACGCCCATGGCCAGCGGGTGATCCGTGTCAAAGCGACGCGCCCCACGGAAACAACACCCGCGGCTCCGACCGCGGCCGCCCACGCCAGCCTCGCGCCAGAACCGCCGGAGAGCGGCAAGCCGGCAGCTGTCGCGCCGGCAACCAAAGCCCCTGCTACGCCTGCTCCACCGGCCGGAACAAAGGCGTCCCGAGGAGCGTCCAATAAGTCAGCTGTCCGCATCTCCGCGACGTACACCGAGACCGATCGTCCCGGTATGTATATGGTGCGACTCTTCAAAGACCAGTCGGCTGCTCCGCAGGAGCGCTGGATCTCCTACAACGTGCCTTTGCAGGAGAGCGACCTCAGAATCGCGACGACGCCGGAGATCCTGGCGCGCCTGTCGAACGACGTTCACGTGCAGATTCACGACCCGGGCGCCTTCCAGTGGATTGAAGGGCACAGCGCGTCGCAGGAAGCTCGGACGCCGCTCTTGATGTTGCTCGCGGTGCTGCTGGTCGTCGAACAACTCTTTGCCCTGCGGCTGAGCTATCATCCGGCCGTGGCGAAGGGAGGTCCGACGAAATGAGCGCGGGCCTTTTTGCATCGGCGCTGATGCTGGCGGCTTCGGACGAAGCACTGCGTACGATCGAATTCGACTGGCCGGGGACCGCCCTGCAATGGGTCGCGGGCATCGGGATCGTTCTGGCACTTTGCTCGCTGGCCATTTCGGTTTATCGCCGCGATGCGCGCGAATCGGGGCCGGCCTGGCGGTATCTGCTGACCGGCTTGCGACTGGCGGTGATTGCGTCGCTCCTGGTGATCGCCGTCAATCCACAGGAGCGCACGCGCCAGATCGCCTATCGGCCGTCGCGCGTGGCCGTACTCATCGACACGTCGCTTTCGATGCGTTTTCCCGAATCGACGGCCCGGCCGAGCGAAGCCGCGCGAACCCGCGCCGACGCGGTGCGGGACTTGATGCTGCACTCGCCACTCATTTCCGAACTGCGAAAGCAACACAACGTCCGCGTCTATA
>DASPSM010000545.1:0-4084 GCA_035623955.1 Planctomycetaceae bacterium | reverse complement strand
AAAAGTGCTGCACGCCTATTTTTTCGTGCTGCTGTGCATCGGCGCGCAGCCGTGGCTCGTGCGAACGCCCCTCCGGATGTCCTACCTGGGAATGGGGGCGTTCAATCTGGTGCGACGCGCAGCCTACGAGCGTTGCGGCGGATACGCGGCCATTCCTCTCGACGTGCTCGACGACGTGAAGCTCGGAAAGCTGATCAAGCACAATGGCCTGAAGCAGGACGCCCTCGATGCGGGAGGCGGACTCCGCGTGCAGTGGCAAGACTCGTTCTGGGGCGTCATTCGGGGAATGGAAAAGAACGGCTTCGCGATCTTTGACTATTCGCTGGTTAAGCTCGCCGGCTATTCCGCAGTCGTCGTCTTGTTCAACTTGTTCCCGTACGCGGCAATCTGGATCTGGCCCGACCTGCGGGGCAGCGGGTGGCTGGCCAGCGTGCTGTTTCTTCACGCCGCGTCCGCGCTAACAGCCAAAATGTTGGGAACCTCGCCAATCGTTACGCTCGGCCTGCCTGTCGCCATGGTCGCTTTGCTTTATACGATGTGGCGCTCGGCCTGTTTGACGCTTTCGCGCCAAGGAGTTCGCTGGCGCGACACGTTTTATCCGCTGAGCGTGCTCCGCGAAAACGTCTACTGAAATTCGGAGGCTCTTCATGAGGCGAGGTGAGCTCTTCTGTGCGGCACTTTTGGGCCTCGTCGCGACGATGAGCACAACGGCGGACCGCGCGCGGGGGGCGGACGACGTGGCCGCGGGCAAACCGGTGATTGTGCTCTGGCCCGAGGGAGCTCCCGGCGCGCACGGTTCCGCAGATAAAGACAAACCGACGCTGACGGTTCACCTTCCCGCACCGGCCACCGCCAGTGGTTGCGCCGTGGTGATTTGTCCTGGGGGTGGGTATCAGCATTTGGCCATGAGCTACGAAGGGCACGACGTCGCCGAATGGTTTAATACGTTCGGCGTCGCGGGATTCGTGCTCAAGTACCGCTTGGCGCCTGATTACCATCATCCGTCACCGCTGCAGGACGTGCAGCGCGCGATCCGCCTCGTCCGTGAGAGAGCGCCCGAGTGGCACGTCGATCCGCACCGAGTGGGAGTGATGGGTTTTTCTGCCGGCGGACACCTGGCGTCAACGGCGGCTACCCATTTCGATGCCGGCAAACTGGACGCGTCGGATCCGATCGACCGTCAAAGTTGCCGGCCCGATTTCGCGATCCTGGCTTATGCGGTCATCACGATGTCCGACAAGTTCGGCCACTCTGGGTCGAAAAAGAACCTGCTCGGTCCGAATCCGGACAAACAGTTGGTCGAAAACCTGTCGAACGAGACGCAGGTGACGGCCCAGACTCCGCCGACATTCTTGTTCCACACCGCGGAGGATAGCGCCGTGCCGGTCGAGAACAGCGTCGAATTTTTCCTCGCGCTGCGAAGGGCGGGGGTGCCGGCCGAAATGCACATTTACGAAAAGGGCCGCCACGGCCTCGGGCTGGGGACTAAGGACCCGAAGATCGCTTGGGCATTGGGCACCTGGCCGGGACGGTTGCACGACTGGATGCAACTCCGCGGTTTGTTGGCGGCGCGGCCCCGATGAGGAATCCGCTCGGCCGCGGTTCCCTTACTTTCCGAGCGTCTTACCTCGGGTGCGAACGCGCGGCGCGACTTGCATCATTTTCTTGCGCAAGTGCGGCAATTTGGTCGCCGGCCTGCGGAACGATTGACGTGCTTTTCCGGACATCTCGAAGTCTCCTTCACGGTTTTGGCACGTGGCCCGGCAAGTGCGATCAACCAACGCCTTTGCCAACCGAATTGTATCCGGCCGAGCTTTTCGGGGCAGGGATAAGCAAGGCTCACAACACGCCGAAGCGCCGATAAGCTTCGGTGACCTTCATGCCCTGCTGAATGGCCTCGCGCGAGCGATTCTCGTCGCGGGCCTTGTTCCAGGCACGGCGGATGACTTCTTCTTCGACCTCGACTGGCACAATGACCACGCCGTCGGCGTCGGCGAACACCAGGTCGTTCGGACGGAAGACGACCCCCGCAATCTCCACGGCGACGTCGAGGGCGGTGACTTCCTGGCGGTCCTTGCTGTCGTACGGGCAGCTGGCTCGGGCAAAGGCAGGAAATCGCATCTTTTGCATTTGCGCGAAGTCGCGCACCGCTCCGTCGACAATCGCTCCCACGCATCCGCGATTGCGCGCAGCCGTTGAGAGCAGCTCGCCCCAAATCCCGGACCGCGTCGAGCCGCCTGCCGCGGCAATCAACACCTGGTCGGGCCGGCACTTGTCGACGGCGAGCAGTTCCTTTTCGTAAGGATGAGCGCCGCTCGTCGGGCTGTCGGACCAAAGCGTCGTCTTGCACCGGCCAACCAGCAAGCCGTCCACGGTCTTCACCGGCCAGTCGATTCGGGGCGATTGGCTGCGAAGGCCAAGCGTATCTAAAGCATCGCAAACCAGTGCGCTCGAGAGCGCCTCTCGCATCATGGCGAGGGTAATTGAGGCGGATGATTCGGGCATTTTGAGCGGCATTCTTCGATGGTGGAATCGCGGCTGGAGGCTGCAAAAATTTGGTGATATTGACGGTGGATTTGTGTATATTACTCTCCGAATACCGGTTGGTCCGGTTGGGTCGCGGTTGGGATAGCGCGAACGGTTGCAGCAGGAAAGGGCGAAATTTTCTCGGGAGCGCGAAAGGGCGCTCAAGGGCCGGCCATGCGCAAGAATCTTTATGTCGGAAACCTCCCCTACGATACGACAGCAGATGACCTTCGCGAAGCGTTTTCGCAATTCGGGACCGTGTCGCGGTCACAAGTCATCTCGGACCGGGAAACGGGTCGGTCGCGGGGCTTCGGCTTTGTGGAGATGGAAGACGGAGCGGATTCGGCCATCGAGGCCATGAACGGCAAGGACTTTCAGGGCCGACGGCTGACAGTCAACGAGGCGAGGAGTCGCTCCGACGGCGGAGGGGGTGGGGGCGGCCGCGGGCGATCCAACTTCTAAATTAGAGGCCGCGCTGCCGGGCCTCAGTCCACCGTGTGGCCAGCACGGCGACTCGATCGACAATGACTGCGAAGTCGATCGCAAGACGTCCCTTCTTTCCCTTCGTTTGGGACCGCATTTTGCGTCTCGGTGGACAGACGTGCCGGGTTCGCGGCGATCCAAAAAAATCTCCGCCGCACGATTGGCAGTTTACGCCCGTTCCACGAGAATTGTGCGCTCGGGCCAACCGACTGCGCTGCGACCGCGTGGGATTCGCGGACGCTCGAACCATCGAAACGTCTGAAGGGGCCGCCCGATTTTCCGAGAGCGGCGGAGCACGGAGCGTCGGATGAGACGGGTGCTTGCTTTGGTTTTGGCCGGCGGCAAAGGGGCACGCCTGGAACCGCTGACTCGTGACCGCGCCAAGCCGGCGGTCCCCTTTGGCGGCGTCTACCGCATCATCGATTTCACGCTCTCCAATTGCATCAACAGCGGATTGCGGCGGATGCTCGTGCTGACGCAGTACAAGGCCGCCAGCCTCGACAGGCACATCGGGTTGGGCTGGCGGTTTCTCTGTCGCGAGCTGGATGAATTCATCGACGTCCTGCCGCCGCAGCAACGGATCGACGAGCACTGGTATCAAGGGACGGCCGACGCGGTCTATCAGAACATCTATTCCATCGAAAAATCGCGGCCCGACCTGGTGCTGATCCTGGCCGGCGACCACATCTACAAGATGGACTATTCGGAGGTCGTGCAAGACCACATCGACAACCACGCCGACTGCACCATCGGCTGTATTCCGGTTGACCTGCGGGAAGGCTCGCAATTCGGCGTGATGGAGGTCGACAAGTCGCAGCGGGTGCGCAAGTTTCTGGAAAAACCGGCCAACCCGGATCCGATGCCCGACGATCCGAACCGCTGCCTGGCTTCGATGGGCATCTATGTCTTCAATGCCAATTTCCTGTTCGACCAACTCTGCCGCGACGCGACTGTGGCCGAGAGCAGCCACGATTTCGGGCGGGACATCATCCCGACGATCATCGAGACGCACGGCGTGCGGGCATTTTCGTTCCGCGACCGTAACTCGGGGAACTCGCGCTACTGGCGAGACGTC
>DASPSM010000542.1:0-9351 GCA_035623955.1 Planctomycetaceae bacterium | reverse complement strand
CACGGAGTTCTCTCGAAAGGGGCCGCCGCGCGACTGGCGGTCAGTCCGATCAAGCAGCTGTTCATCACGGACACGATTGAGAACGTGCAGGATCCGCTGCCGCCGAACGTGTCGGTGATTTCCGTGGCCGGCCTGTTTGCCAAGGCGATCCGCTCGATCCACGACCGCACGAGCGTCAGCAGCCTGTTTCCCGACACGCGTTTGCCGGGTTGAAGACGTTCGAGAACGTCAGGTAATTCGCTTGCGTCTAAGCAATTTGAGGCTGAGCTGGCGGATTTTTCTCAATTGTCGTTGAAACTCTCGGTGCGCCGTTTCAGCCGGGAGCGCGTCGAACAAATCCGGGAGTTGCACGCCGCGGCCCATAATTTCCGCCGCCGTCTTGTTCTTGAGGCGGTTCTTCACGAACAGGCAGTTCTCACCGTTGAAGAATTCTCGGACCGAATTGTCTGCTGTCAAAACGCCGTCCTCGAGGGATTCGACGACACCCAACGCAATCGTCGCGAAAAGGCGCAGATTTTCGTCGCTCCTGTACGGCGCGCCCGCGACGAGTTCCTGCAATTTCAGCGAGTTTTTAGTTCTCGATTGTCGCATTAGAGGAGTCAAGCCACGGGCGCCTCTTGCATCTTAACCTTCCGCATGCAACTCTGGGCAGGCTGCCAAATTTTGCATCGACTTGAAAGGACCACGAAGGAAAGCGCCCGTGTCGGTCGACGAACTGAAAAAGCAGACTCCGATGATGGAGCGGTATCTGGAGGTCAAGCGCCAGAACCCGGGCTCGCTCTTGCTGTTTCGCATGGGCGATTTTTATGAGCTATTTTTCGACGACGCGCAGCTTGCCGCGAAAGTGCTCGGTCTCACCCTCACCAGTCGCGACAAGGGATCGCCCAACCCAGTGCCGATGGCCGGCTTTCCGTATCACGCGCTCGAGAATTACCTGCAGAAGCTGATTCACTCCGGGCTGCGGGTCGCGATTTGCGACCAGGTCGAGGATCCCAAGTTCGCCAAAGGGCTCGTCCGCCGCGAGGTGACGCGGATCGTCACGCCGGGCACGCTCGTCGACGAAGGGCTGCTCGACCCAAAGAAGTGCAACTTTCTGGCGAGCCTCTGGCCGGAAAAGCACGCGATCGGGCTGGCTTGGCTGGAGCTGTCGACGGGCCGGTTCGTCGCGGCCCAGATCGAACCGCAGTGTCTCGCCGACGAATTGGCGCGGATCGAGCCCGCGGAATGCCTCGTCCCCGAGCAGGTGCTCCCGCCGGCAATTCTCGCGGTCCTCGCCGAGCGCGAGGGGATGCTGACGAGCCAGCGCCCGGCCTGGAGTTTCGCCCGCGCCGATTGTCGCCGGCTGCTGTTGGAGCATTTCGGCACAACGACGTTCGACGGCTTCGATCTGGACGAGAATTCTCCGGGCGTCACCGCCGCCGGAGCGCTCCTGCAATACGTGCAGGAGACGCAGAAAAGTGCGCTCGCGCATATCGTCCGCCTGGAGCCCTACCGCCGGGGCTCGAGCCTGCTCATCGACGAATCGACTCGCCGCAGCCTCGAGCTCACCGAAACGCTCCGAACCGGCACGCGCGACGGCAGCCTGCTGTCGGTTATCGACGAGACGGTGACGCCGATGGGAGCACGGGTGTTGACAGAATGGCTGGCCAATCCGCTCACCGATGGCGCTGCGATCAATGAACGGCTCGATGCCGTCGAGGAACTGACGCAGGACGTGGTGCTCACCCGGGACGTGCGTGACGAGCTCGAACGGGCCTACGACCTGGAGCGACTGACCGCGCGCGTCGCGACGGGACGGGCCGGCCCGCGCGACCTGGCGTGCCTCGCGCGAACGCTATCGCTCTTGCCCAAGCTCAAAGCCCGACTGTCGGCCCGACGCTCTCGTCGCCTTGCACAACTGGAAGAACAGCTCGACCTCTGCGCGGACGTTCGCTCGGAGATCGAACGGGCCCTCGCCGACGAACCGCCGCTCGGAACGACCGAGGGGAACATCTTCCGCGCCGGCTATAATCCGCAGCTCGACGAGTTGCGCGGGTTAGCTCGCGGCGGCAAAGAATGGATTGCCCGCTACCAGGCCGAGGAGATCGCCCGCACCGGAATTTCCAATCTCAAGGTCGGGTTCAACCGGGTCTTTGGCTATTACCTGGAGGTCACCGCATCGCAAGCCGCCAAGGTTCCCGCGGAGTACATGCGCAAGCAGACGCTCAAGAACCAGGAGCGCTATATCACACCGCCGCTCAAGGAACACGAGGAGAAAGTCCTCCGGGCCGAAGAGCAGGCGATCGCCTTGGAGCAAGAGCTGTTTGCGGCTTTGAGGGATCGCGTCGCCGGCCAGTCGCGACGGTTGACGAGCACGGCGGCCGCCTTGGCGGAGATCGACGTGCTCGCCGCGCTGGCGACCGTCGCCGTACGGCACAACTACTGCCGGCCCGAGCTTTGCGCCGAGCCGATCCTCGACGTGCGGGACGGGCGGCACCCGGTGCTCGATCGGCTGAAGCCCTCCGGAGAGTTCGTCCCCAACGATACCCGTTTGGGCGTCGCAGAATCGGAACCAGAGGACGGATCCGAGGCCGCATTGGCCGGTCGCGTGCAGATCATCACCGGCCCGAATATGGCGGGCAAGAGCACCTTCATCCGCCAGGCCGCGCTGATCACGATCCTGGCCCAGATGGGATCGTTCGTTCCGGCGCGGAGCGCGCGGATCGGCATCGCCGACCGGATCTTCGCCCGCGTCGGCGCCAGCGACGAGTTGGGCAAAGGGCAGAGCACGTTCATGGTCGAAATGGCCGAGACGGCCCGCATCCTCAACGCCGCCACATCTCGGAGTCTGGTGATTCTGGACGAGATCGGCCGCGGCACCAGCACCTACGACGGCATTTCGCTCGCTTGGGCCGTCACGGAGCACCTGCATGACGTGGTTGGCTGTCGCACGCTGTTCGCCACCCATTACCACGAGTTGACAGAGCTGACGCAAACTCTGTCCGCCGCGTCAAACTGGAATGTGGCCGTGCGGGAGGACGCGGACGACGTCATCTTTCTGCACCAGATCGTCCCCGGGACCGCTGACAAGAGTTACGGCATTCATGTCGCGCGATTGGCGGGCGTTCCGCGCGAGGTGGTCGAGCGGGCACGGGTGATTCTTGAATCGCTCGAGGCCGATCACGTCGACGAAGCAGGCCGACCCAAAGTTCCCGCCCGCACGACGCGGCCGGCGGCGCGCAAACAGCTCACTCTCTTCCAGCCTGACAATCATCCGGTCCTCGACGCGATCCGCGAACTCGATCTGGACCGCATGACGCCCCTGGCCGCGCTCGAAAAGCTGCACGCCCTGCGCCAAGGTCTCGCGTCCAATGCCGAGTCAGGGAAACCTGCTCTCTAAGCGTCCGGCAAGCGACCTTCTCTGCATGAGTGATCATTTGGCTCGGTAGCGTCGGCTGACACGGATCAGGTCGACCGAAAACAGGATCAAGCCGGCCCAAATGAATCCAAAGCTGACGGCGTGGTCGATGCTGAACGGCTCGCCGTAGAGCCCCACGGCCAGTGTCAGTTGCAGGCTGGGGGCGACGAACTGAAGAAATCCCAGAGTCGACAAAGGTAACCGTCGGGCCGCGGCTCCGAAGAACAAAAGCGGAACGGCCGTGACGGCTCCGCTCGCCAGCACCAGAATTCGCACGCCGGTGCCCGCGCCTCCGAACAGATCGTCTCCCTGAAACGCCTGCCACGCGAGGTATCCGACGGTCAGCGGCGTCAGCAGCACGGTTTCGATCGTCAGGCCCATCAGCGATTCCACGTGCGCGACTTTGCGCACCAGGCCATAAAGCCCAAAAGTTCCAGCCACTCCGAATGCGAGCCAGGGGATAAAAGTCAGCCGGCAGACGATGTACGCAATTCCAAGAGCCGCCGTCAGAATCGCCGCGATCTGCAACCGGCCGGGGCGTTCGCGAAGAAAAACGATCCCTAAGAGCACGCTGAACAGAGGATTGATGAAATAACCCAGACTGGTCTCGACGATCCGACCGGTCACAACGCTCACGATGTAAAACAACCAATTCGTCGCCAAGAGCAGCGCGCTGCACATCAAGAGAAGAATCAGGCGCTTCGACAGGCAGGAAAAAAAATGCGGCCACTGCCGAAGCGCCGTAAGGACGAGGACCATCAGGAGCGCGCACCAGGTCGTGCGATGCGCCACCATGGCCGCGGGCGGGACCTGCTGCATCAGCTTGAAGTAGACGGGCTGAAGGCCCCACCAGGCGTAAGTCGCCACGCCGAACAGCAGCCCGGCGATCGAGCTCTCATCGGACGGCCTCGGCCTCTCGCTGGCTGGGGCAGCCCCCGCGGCCGCCTCGAGCCGGACCTCGATACCGCCCGCGGCAGTTTCTCCCGGCTCGTGTTCGCCCATGGTTGCTCCGCAGCTTCCACTCGCTTCCGGCCCAGCCAAGCTAGCTACGCTGCTAGAAAACTTGCCGTTGGGAAATATCGCGGAGCGCGTGAAGTCTGCCAAGCGGACGTCTGCGTGAGGGTCGGCGGTGCCAGTCGAGCGGCGGAGCGGCGGAACGCCAAAGAGGGCCCGGTTCTGAAGACTTCCGGGACTATCAGGGTCGGCCCGCTGACGGCAGCTGGCCGGTGATGGGCTTTGAGACCAGCTTCTGGATCACGACGCGGTTCAGCGTGCCCAGGTAGACTTCCTCGGGCTTCAGGCTCAAAGGGGAGTTCTCTTTGATGTCCTGATCTTTCTTGGCAACGACCAGAATCGCGTTTTTCTGCCAGAGTTTGATGAACTCGTCGATCGGGCCTCGCATGTTTCCCCGCGCCGGGTCCGCGAGATAGACCCAATAGCCGTCCTGCCCCCGGTAGACTGCGAAGTGATAGAACTTGCCGATTTTGAGCCCGACCAGCACCGGGATCTTCGACTGCGCCAGCTGGTCGAACGACAAGGTGCCGATGCTGGCGACATAACCCAACTTGACGGAGACCTTCCGGAGATCGGTGAGCGAGAGACCATTTTGGATACGGTCTTTGCGTTCGGCCGGCGTGAGCATGTTGTCGAGAGTATCGAGGATCTTTTGCTCCGTGATGTTGTCGCCCCAGTAATACTTCAACAGCGTGCACAGCGACGCCGCGCCGCACGAATAGTCGCGATTTTGCTTGACGACGTTTTTGTCCTTGATTTCCCGCCAACTCCAGACGCCGCGCTGAAAGATGTGCTGCGGATCGCGCACGGGACAGCGCATTTCGACGAGGGGCTTTTCGTCGTCCGCTGCCGGGGCAGGGATCGGAGTCAGCTTGTCGGCGGCCCAACCGAGGCTGGGCCGGGCTGTTCCGCCAACGCCGAGCGCCACGCAGAGCACGATCGGCGTCGAGACGAGCCGCTTCCAGCGCTGAGTTCGGACCGCGTTCATATCGCAGCTCTCGCTCTTGCACACGACAGGCTGCCCTGGAACGTTTCCCGCTCTTTGCGAGTGGGTGTCAACACCCGACGTCAATAAGTAAACGTGATGCCCACGCGCGACGGGGCGTCGGGAGTCATGGCGATTTCTGCGAACGGCTCGCAGATGCGATTGTCCTTGACGATTGTCGCCGAGATGCGGAAGCGAATCGGGTCCTGATCGGTGCCCGGCAGGCTGACGCCGTTGGCGCCGTACCGCGTGATCGTCGCACCGAGCAGCGTCCCGCTGATCGTGAGCCAGGGGTTGGCGGCAAAGCCGACGCCAAAGAGGTAGTCGAATTCCTCACCCGGATTCACTTCCACGTCGTCGATGCTGTTCTCGAAGCGGTGCACATAGCCACCGCCGTAATAGAAGATCACGGGGTCCATGGTGTGCACTGCGATGAAGTTGGTCGTAATGTCCCAGAAGCCCTGTCCGAGGAAGCTGTTGGAGGCCACCAACGACGTGGCGAACGTCGCGTGCCCCGTGGGGGCGACGAAACCGAGTGACGCGATCACGTCGGGCACCCAGGCTCCGCAACCTTTCATGAGCTGCACGCTGAAGCCTCCGGACAGATCCGCCATGCCGCCAAAGTTGTTGTTGATGCTCCCGCCGGTGTCGGTGGTGATCTCGCTGTTCGCCCAGCCTAGCGGCGCGTTGAGGTAGACCTGCACGCCGTCATAGAGCCCGTAGCGGACCGCGAAGGGAATCGTCATCAGTCTCAGCCGCTCGCGCTCGTTGGCGACTCCGACGACGGTCCCCGCGTGATTGAGGATCGGCAGCGCGAAGGTCTCGTTGAAGACGCTGTAAGTCAGCCCCCAGTCGAACTGGCATTTTCCCGGTTCCAGCAGGATGGCCTGCTGCCTCAAGAACACCAGCGAATTGCTCGGTGGGGCATCCCCCAGTTTTTCGACCTGCCCGATCGAACCGGAAGACGCTCCCGAGCCGTCGGCCGCAGGCGCCGGGGGCGGCTGATCGGCCGAGGCCAGCGTCAAGCCGCCGATTTGCACGGTTCCCGGCGGCGCATTGAACTGTTGAGGCTCGTCGTAGCGCGCGTAGCCGGCGGGGGGCGTCCCGACAATCGGGGGAGGCACGGCCACGGGCGGCTCGCTCACGCTCAGCGAGAGGGGTGGCGGTTCGACGGCGGGCGCGGCGACTCGCTGCGGAATCACCACCGGAGTTTCCATCGCCAATCCCAGCGGCGGAGCGGCCGCGACGACGAGATTGGGAGCAGTCACGCGGATCGGCACGACCTGCGGCGCGACCATCTGCAGATCGAGAGACGGTGGCGCCTCGACTTGCTGGACATAGACCTGGTTGGGTTCGACCGTCTGGCGGAGTAGAACGCTGTTCTCGTCTTCCGTAAAGACGTTCGCCGGCGAATCGAACCGTTGGGCGAGCGAGCGCAGTGTCGCGGAGTCATCTGCCCAGGCGCGCGCCGAGCCAACCCAGGCCGCCGCCGCAAAGAGACCCCAGGCGAAAGCTCGCCCCCGGCGGGCCAGCTGTCGCGCAGGAAGTTCACGAAGTGAGTGACCACCCTCCATGGTGCTCCCCCCAGTGCCAAAGGCACTTTGGTTTGGCGGCTCGAATTCCGGCATGTTTCGCCGGTTTCGCACCGCCCGATCGCAGACTCGATCCAAAGGGTGCGACGCGCCGTCGCAGAATCCGCGATCGTTCGTCTTAGAATCGATCGACAGGCACGCCGCTATTTCTGGCAAATTCGATACGCCGCGCCTTTTCGTCAAAACCGGAACAGTACAGTCCGCAGGGTTCTCGCAGGCGAAAGAGTCGCTCGAAATTACGCAACCGGAACTCCCGGATTCTTCGAAGGTTTCCATTGTTTGGTTTGCGCGCGACGCAAGGCTCGAGATGCATCCGGCGCGCGGAACTGCAGCCGGCGAGCCACAAGCCGCTCGAAATGGTGCTGCGCCGTGTCTGACGGCGGCGTGCCGAACCCCCATTCGATTGGGATCTTGCGCGAAACACATCGGCTGCGAAGCGTGCATCGGTCGACGCGATGAGAGATTCGCAATGGAAGAAGATGAGCGGGCAACCGGTCGTTTCACAGGAGCGCGTCCCCAAGCAATCGGCCGCGGCAAAGTTGAGCTGAACCCCGGGCGGATCACGAATTTCTTGCGACTGAGGGTCCAGAGAGTCCGATTCTCCCCGTAGTAGCGGACTGCGCGGATCTTCCGCCTATTCGGCCGCGAACTGTATTCGTGTTGTGGCTGACAGATCGCGGACGATGCTCACGAACGTCACTTTGCGTGAAATCCGAGCGTTTGGATTCCGCGCAGCAACCGGACAAGAGCCGCTTGATACGAGAGTCGCCGCCGACGGGTCACAGGGCCGATTGGTCGCTGTATCCCGCAAGGCAAGCGGAGCGAGAAACCTTGCGGTCATCCAGTTGTCCATTCACGGTGAACGGAATCAACGGAGCAAAACCCATGAAAGGACTGTTCAAGAAACTGGCGCTTGCGGCGCCGCTTGCAGTATGCCTGCCGCTGTGTGTCCAAGCCGGAGACACAGCCGCGTCCGGCGACGAACCTCCCGCGAAGATCTTCGACGACTACTCGTTGACTTCGGCGACGCAGAACAGCGGCGATTCCCAGGTCGTCAACACCAACGCGATCGTGAATTCGTCGTCCCTTGCCAATCAGCCGGCCCCGGCGCCGGCGCCCGCCCCGGGACCGTGCACTTCGCCCGTGTGCACGGCTCCGTCGAACTGCTGCAACACGTTTGGTGAGCCGTTCTGCGAGCCCACCTGCGTCTTCAACGCGGGCGTCGAGGCGACGATCTTCCACGTGCAAACGCGCGGAATGGTCGTCGATTCGTCGATCGAAGCTATTCCCGCCGACACGACCTTCGACCAAGGCAACAGCCAGGTCTTCGACCAGGTGACCTTCTCGCCCCGAATCTGGGCGGGCGTCCAGCAGGATTGCTGGGGCATCGAAGGCCGCTTCTGGTACTTGAGCGATTCGACGAACCGGCTCGACCCGTGGGAGACTCTCCCAGCGGGTGCTACCGGCCAGTACACGATGGATCGCATCAAGGCTTACACCGTCGACCTGGAAGGCACCTACTCGTGGTGCTATTGCGGCAACAAGCTCACCGGTTTCCTCGGTGCCCGCTATGCGTCGTTCGAGGCCGGCCAGGGTGTCGACCTGACGCGTGACACGACCCCGGTCGACGTCTTCAATACCAGCGCGTTCACCAAGTTCACGTTCAATGGTGCTGGTATCACCGTTGGATTCGTGGGACGCACGCCTTTGACCTGCGACGGCTGCATCAATGCCGTCTATGGCGTGCGCGGCTCAGTCCTGTGGGGCGAAGCCGAGCGCACGGTTCAGACTCAGGCCACCGTGGTCGAAGACGTCGGAGCCGCAACCTCGACCAACAGCGCGTTCTCGGATGATTGGGACACCGCGTACATCGTCGAGGCTTTGGTCGGCGTCGAGTGGGATCACGAGCTGAAGTGCCTGCCGATGTGTGCCTTCCTCCGCGTTGCCGCCGAGTACCAGTACTGGAACATGGGCAACAAAGGCTCGGCTTCCAGCGATTCGTTCGCTGTCTCCGACACCGGCTTCGCCCAGTCCAACGGCTCGATCGGCACCGTCGAAAACGAGATCTTCGGCTTTACGATCGCGACCGGCTTCACCTGGTGAGACAAACGCTCCGCTCGCCATGAATCGAGGCATCGGCAGGACCCCGCGGTCCTGCCGATGCTCGTTTATAGACGGCAAAAAGGCGGCCGCGACGACGCTGACCGGCCCGCGCATTCTCCGGGAAGATTCGGTTGTCCCCGCCGTAATGGATTGCGCGAATCTTCCGGCTATACGGCCGTGACCTATATTCGTGTTCCAATCGGCACGCCGCGGACGATGCTCACGGGCGTCACTTTGCGTGGAATCCGAGCGTTCGGATT
>DASPSM010000509.1:0-5776 GCA_035623955.1 Planctomycetaceae bacterium | reverse complement strand
TGGACGAGGCCGCCGAGGCCGTCCAGCAGGCACTGCGGCTTAACCCCGATGCTTGGTCGGTCCACAATTTCCTCGGAAACATTTTTGCGGCACGAGGAATGTGGGAGGAGGCCGCCGCCGGGTATCGACGGGCTTTACAGCTCAAGCCAGATTTCGCGCGCGCTTACAACAACTTGGGACTTGTCCTGCTTAACGATCGCCGGATTGAAGAAGCTGTCGCCAACTTCCGCAAGGCCGTGAAGCTCAAGCCCCACTTTGTCGCCGCCCATAACAACCTGGGTGACGCTTTGAGGAGCCAGGGGCTCCTGGACGAGGCGATGGAAGAGTATCGGCGGACGTTGAGGCTGCGGCCCGATTTTGCCTGGGGCCACGCCAAGATGGGCAACATCCATAAGGACCGGGGCGATTTGCCCGCAGCCACGGCCCGTTATCGGCGCGCGGTGCAATTGGATCCGAACGATGCCGGTTTGCACAGCAATTTGATCCACCTGCTGAGCTTTTCTCCAGAGTGCGACCCGGCGTCCATCCGCGAGGAACTGCGCCGTTGGAATCAGCAGCATGCTGCGCCTTTGGCTCGGCTGATTGAGCCCTACGACAACGACTGCTCTCCCGAGCGCCCGCTGCGGATCGGGTACGTGTCGCCGGACTTCCGTCTGCACCCAGTAGGGCGGTTCATCTACCCCTTGCTCCATGCGCACGATCGCAAGTGCTTCGAGATATTTTGCTATTCCTCGGCGGAGCGTCGCGACACGCTGGGGGAGCGCTGTCGTGCTCTGGCCGACGTTTGGCGCGACGTCTATGCGTTGTCAGACGACGAGCTGGCCGCAGTGATCCGCCAGGACCGAATCGACATCCTTGTCGACCTGGCGATGCACACAGCGAACAACCGCCTGCTGGTGTTTGCCCGCAAGCCCGCCCCCGTGCAAGTGGCCTATTTGGCGTACTGCGGCTCCACGGGGCTGACGACCATGGACTATCGTCTGACCGATCCATATCTGGACCCTTCCGCCCAGGACGACTGTGACTACACCGAGGAATCGATCCGCCTGCCCCGAACCTACTGGTGCTACGTGCCGCTCGTCGAGCCGCCGGCGGCACCGCCGCCCACTCGAGAGGCCGGTGCAGTCGTCTTCGCGTGTCTCAACAATTTCTGCAAGGTGACGCCGCCGACGCTCGAAGCCTGGCGTCGCCTGTTGCAAGCCTTGCCGACGGCAGAGCTGCTCGTGCATGCGCATCCTGGCAGCCATCGGGACCGTGTGTATGGTTACTTCGCGGAGGGAAACGTGGCGCCCCAACGGCTGACGTTTGTGCCGCGGCTGCCCTGGCCTGAGTACTTTCGAACCTACGAACGTGTCGATATCGCGCTGGATCCGTTTCCCTGCGGGGGTGGCACAACCACGTGCGATGCCTTGTGGATGGGAGTCCCCGTGGTGAGCCTGCGCGGGCGAACCGCCGTTGGCCGTATCGGTTCGAGCATCCTCTCCAACATTGGCCTGGCAGAATTGGTCGCCGATGACATCGAAGAGTACGTGCGTAAAGCTGCCGGCTTAGCGCGCGACATCCCGCGTCTGCGCGCCCTCCGCTCATCGCTTCCCGAGCGGATGCGGAACTCGCCCTTGATGAACGCGCCTGCTTTTGCCCAGGACGTTGAGAGCGCTTACCGAGCCATGTGGCGCCGCTGGTGCGCTAGCCGTGCGCGGGGCCAGTCGGCTTGTTAGCGCGAGCGGTCTCAGGTCGAGGTCGCCTTGCTGAAGAGCGGAGGCAGACCGGCCAATCGGGTTAGACCGGATTTGCGGAATCTCCGTTCAACGATCTCATCGTTTTGCGACGGAGCTTGTGTCGTACGGATTGCAACCCGGGTTTCCCGCCCCATTTTTACAGAGCCCGGCGTTAACAAATTCCTTCGGTCGCATTGCGGGTCGACACGCGCCACAAGGCCATCAAGACCCAGATTGCCACGGATTTCCGCGGCCCACCCCAAATACAAACGAGTTGGCCCATGGCTCAGCCTGGT
Organism: Planctomycetaceae bacterium; assembly: GCA_035623955.1. Taxonomy (GTDB): domain Bacteria; phylum Planctomycetota; class Planctomycetia; order Planctomycetales; family Planctomycetaceae; genus DASPSM01. The sequence goes on along the minus strand of DASPSM010000509.1, from coordinate 3,762 downwards.
ATCTCACAAGGCTCTTCGCTCGAAGCGGAACCGACGATCGAAGTCGATGTGCCGAAAACGACCTTGCTCGATTCGATCTTCAGCGAAGCGCCCGCGCGACCCGTTGAAAGGCGCAGCACTCCGCGCGAAGCCATGCCCGCTGAACTGCCTCGCGTCCCAGTCAGCCGTCCTCAGGCCTTTGTTCCTGCCGCTCCAAAGTCCCTGGAGGAGGCGGGGATCACAGAGACCGAAGTCGAAGATCTGATCCTCAAGTTTCTCTTGCGCCGGGGGGTCCAGTCCGGTCGCGGAATCGCGGAACAACTGCGGCTCCCCTTCGGCATCCTGCAACCGATCTTCCAGGGGATGAAGTCTTCGCAGCGGATCGTGATCGCGAAGAATGCATCCGTCTCGGATTACGAATATTCGATTACCAGTAAGGGAATTGAAGGCGCCAAGCAGTCCAACGAACGGTCGACGTATTTCGGAGCCGCGCCGGTGCCTTTCGCGGACTACGTCGCCGCGGTCAGCGCGCAGTCGATGACGCGCACCCGCATTAGCTTGGCGCAGGTCGAAGCGGCTCTGTCTGATCTTTCCGTGCCGACAGCGCTCTGCAAGCGGATAGGCAAGGCTTTGGTCGAGGCCAAAGCGATGTTCATTCACGGGGCGCCTGGAAACGGCAAAACGAGCATCGCCGAGCGGCTGACGGCCGCTTATGGCGACACGATCTGGATCCCGCGCGCCATCGATTGCGATGGCGAAATCATCCGTGTTTACGACCCGTGCGTGCACGAAGCGGTTCCAATCAATCAGCTCGGCGACGATGAGAGGCTCCGTCAAATCGATCATCGGTGGGTCTGCATTACGCGGCCGACCGTCGTTGTCGGCGGCGAGCTGACGATGGAACACCTGGAGGTTCAGCCCAACCGAGCTCTCGGAATCCTGGAAGCCCCGCTGCAGATCAAGAGCAACTGCGGGTCGCTCGTGATTGACGACTTTGGCCGTCAGCGCATCTCGGTCGACCAGCTGTTGAATCGATGGATCGTGCCGCTGGAGAGGCGATACGACTACCTGAGTTTGCCGAGCGGCAAGAAACTGCAGGCGCCGTTCGACCAATTGGTCGTCTTTTCCACGAACCTCGATCCGAAAGGTCTGGTGGACGAGGCGTTCCTCCGCCGGATTCCGTACAAGATCGATGTCCGAGGGCCGTCCGAGGCGGAGTTTCGCAAGCTCTTCGACGATACCTGCGTCAAGATGGGCATTCGCACGGACGAAACGGTGCTCGAACATCTGATCGAGACGTATTTCCGCTCTCTCGATCGCCATTTTCGCTACTGCCACGTGCGGGACATTCTCGCGCAGGTGCGGCACCACTGCGAGTTCTGTGGCGTGCCGCTCGAGCTTAAGGTCGAGTACATCGACGAGGCTGCCGAGAACTATTTCGGCACGGTCTAGTCAATTCTCAATGCTCTTCGGCGAACCCCGCCCGATAACGGCGTGTCCAGGGTGCGTTGACCGGTCGTCCTTGTCGACGCCGCTGCCTGAGCCGGGTCGCAGCGATTTCTGGCCCGCTGCAACCTAGAATGACAGTCGCGAGATTTTAGCGGTGCGGCCCGATCCCCACCTCACCCCCAGCCCCTCGCCCCGCGAGGGGAGAGGGGAGAAGATTGCAGACATCGCGCTTGTTCTGCAGGCGGCGCCAACGCTCTCTCAGATAGGACTCCGCATGACCTCTGTCACGTACGACGACGTGCTCGAAGCACTCCCTCGGGTGCGGAGCGTGCTGACCCCGACCGCGCTGCTCGACTGGCCGGGACTAGCGGAGTTGCTCGGCTGTCGATTTTTTCTCAAGCACGAGAATCACCAGCCGACCGGCGCCTTCAAGGTCCGCGGCGGGGTCAATCTCGTCAGCACCCTTTCAGACGCCGAGAAGAGGGCCGGGATCCTGGCTTGCTCGACGGGAAATCACGGCCAATCCCTCGCGTTTGCCGCCCGGCGATTCGGCGTGCGCTGCACGATCGTTGTCCCGCTCGGAAACAATCCAGCCAAGAATCGCGCCATCCGGCTGTTCGGCGCGGAGCTGATCGAGCACGGCCGCGATTTTGACGAAGCTCGCGATTACGTCGAAAAGGATCTCGCACTGCGCGGCTATCGCTACGTCCACTCGGCCAACGAACCAAAACTGATTGCGGGGGTCGGCTCGATGGCCGTGGAGATTTTCGACGCGCTTCCCGATCCCGATGTGATTTTCGTGCCGATCGGACTGGGCAGCGGCGTGTGCGGCACAGGAATCGTCGCCCGGGCGCGCGGTCCCCGTACGAAAGTCATCGGAGTGCAAGCGGAAGGGGCAAACGCCGTGAGCCAGTCCTGGAAGACTGGAAAGTGGCAAGAGACGACAAAAGCCGCCACTTGGGCCGAGGGGGTCGCGACCCGACGCCCAGCGGCACTGACACTCGAATTGATGCGCGATGTCCTCGATGATGTCGTGCTCGTCAGCGACGATGAGCTTCGCCGTGCCTGCCGCTTGATCCTCGAGCAGACGCATAACATCGCAGAAGGTGCCGGCGCCGCGGCGATGGCGGCCGCTCTCAAGACGCGCGACCGCTGGCGGGGGAAGACCGTTGTCGGCATTATCTCGGGCGGCAATTTGAACTTGAGCCAGCTCCCCGAGATTCTGGCCGCCGTCTGAGTTCAAGAAGGCAGGCCTTGCAGTCGCGGCGCAAAACAGCGCCAATCAGCGGGCGCCGTCTTACAAGAGCGCCGCCCGGCGCACAGGCCGCTTGGATCGCGTTGCTCCGATTTGCGTCAGCGAGGTAGTTTCATGCGTCGGCTCGAGGGGAAAGTCGCTGTCATCACCGGGGGAAACCAGGGAATCGGCAAAGGAATTGCCAGGCTATTCGCGGAGGAAGGGGCTCGGCTGGCCCTGTGCGCCCGAAACGCAGCGAAGCTCAGCGCTACTGCGGATGAGCTGCGTGCGGCCGGCGCCGACGTCTTTGCGCGGCCCGTCGATGTCGGCCAGGAGGCGGCTGTCGAGACTTTCTTTAAAGAGCTCATGGAGCACTTCGGCCGAGTCGACATCCTGGTGAATAACGCCGGCAATTTCGACGGCGGCCGGATCGATCAACTGAGCCTGGCGGCGTGGAACAACGTGATCGGCGCTTGCCTGACGGGCGCCTTTTTGTGCAGCCGGGCTGCGTTCCGCATTATGAAACCGCAAGGCGGCGGCCGCATTCTCAACATCGGCTCGATTTCGGCCCAGCGACCGCGCGAGGGGAGCGCCCCGTACACTTCGGCGAAATTCGGCCTGTGGGGACTGACGAACGCTGTCGCGCTCGACGGTCGTCCGCACGGAATACTTTGCAGCTGCCTGCACCCCGGAAATGTGCGCGTGGAATGGCGTGCCGACCCGCGGGCTCCGATGAACCAGGAACCGATGATGGAAACCGAGACGATTGCTCAAGCTGCGCTCGCAATGGTCACACTGCCTGAGGACGTCAATTTCCTCGAAGCGATCGTCCTGCCACGGGACCAGGTCTATCTGGGACGAGGTTGACGAGACCTCGCAGTCACAGCCATTCGAGAGCGCTGGCTAGAACCACTCGCGCTTGTCGACCCGCGTTGCAGGTTCCTGCCCGGCGACGAAGCGGCGAATATTCTCCAGCAGCGTCTGCAGGTGCCGCTCAGCGATATGCGTCGACGCGGCCGCGACATGCGGCGTGATGATCACGTTGGGCATCGACCAGAGGGGCGAATCGGAAGGAAGCGGCTCGGTTTCGAAGACATCGA
>DASPSM010000540.1:0-6456 GCA_035623955.1 Planctomycetaceae bacterium | reverse complement strand
GCACCACCCATGACTCGTGTGGACCGAGGGCCAGGGCTCGAATGGGGCCGCCCGGTCCTGGTATGTTCGCCGCCGGCTGCAGCTCGCCGTCTCGGGCTGGCAACAGCGCCAGGTTGCCCTTGCGACGACCGCAAACGACCCATCGATTGCCGACACAGAGTGAGGCGATGTTGGGGGGGCTCGTGCCATTCCGCCAGCTAGCGACGTGTTCTAAGTCATCGGTCCTCCAGGAAACCAATTTGATCTCATGGTGCACGAGCCCCCAAAGTCGTCGGCCATCGGGCGACCAGCAAAAAGGACCGACCTCGAGCAAAGGTAGTGGATCATCCGCCGCCGAAGCCTTCGACGTCGGCCGAAACCGCGCGAGAGCCACCTCCAGCGGATTGTCCAGTCCTGAGTCCTCTGGTGAAACAGGCACCATGAGCAGCCGGTCCGCGATCAAGGACGTATCGGCACCGCCCAGGGTCTTGAGATACACGTACTTTGATGCCAGGTCGCGTTGGGTCTTCCGGAAGCTGTCAAGCACATACCAATGAGAGCCCTGGTCCGCGACCTCGACGTTCCAAACTCTCGTCATCGAGCCGTTTCTCTGTGGCCGGTCTTCGAACGAGCCAAATTCGCAGGCCGTATTGAAGGGCTGAGCCCCCAGCAACTTGGCGGAGGCGATTACAGACGCGCCCTCGCCGTATTTCGTCTTGTCGACCGGCACTTCTTTCAGGCTCAACGCCAGCGTACGCTCGCCGCCGGGTGGCACGGCGCCGCCCAGCACGGCTGCTTGCCCGCCTTGCGCCGCGGGATCAGAACGAACTGTTGCGCCGTGCGACAGCTTGCACTTCGCGAATCGCGACGGATCGAGTTCCGTAGGGGCATCCAGCTCGGGATGATGAACGATACCGACGCGGCCGGCATGTCCACGCGCAGGGTAGATCATGACCCCACACCACTCCGTGTCCCGGGCAATGAGATCTCCAGTTGGCTGCCAGGCTAATGTCGTCGGGCACACGACCGATCGAAACCAGTCCATCCTCGCGACGCGCGGAAACGTGATGCGGGACTCCTTCACAATCTTTCGTGACGCGAGGTCCCATTCGCTGGATTCGTTCCACTGTTGCCTGCGCAAGGGCAAGACGGTGTTGAGTGCAGCAGCGAGCGACTTGCCATCCGGCGAGAGGTCGAGCCCGCGGACCGTGCCCGCCTGCGCCAGCGTCCAAGACGACCGCGGCTGTTTCCACTCGTAAAGGGATGTGTGGGGCGACCCGGAAGAAGCGATCGCCAGCCAGCCCCCTTTCGGATTGACCGCGAAGGTCGAGTTCTCTCCGCCGCTTGCCAAAGGGGGCATGATCTCCAGTCCGTTCTCCAAGTCGGTGCCCATGGTCCAAAAGTGCACCCGCTTGCGAGTATCCCATCCAATGAGAATTGAGCCATCCGGCGAAAACGCGAGTCGCGTTACATCGAACTCGCCCTCCGTGTCTTTCAGGTTCCACGTTGCGATCAATTCACCGGTGCGGGCCTCTCGAATCGCGATTCCCTCCGGCGTCGACGTCCCCACGAATCGACCGTCTTGGCTGAACGCCACCGCGCCAATGTTGTCGGCCAGTTGAGGCCAACTTGGGACCGTATCAAGCTTCTCGGGACGCAGCATTCTCAAGTGACACGGATAGCCTGCTTGCTCCAAGACTGCGAGCCAGCCGCGATCGGGAGAAACGGCAACGCTCTTGTAGTTGTTGGGCGCCGTCGGAATCTCTCGCCAGCCGCTGGAGACGGCCCAACGTCTCAAACTGTTCCCCGTGCTGTAGAGAGTTTCTCCGTCGGGAGAAAAGTCCAAGCGCCCAATTTCACCTTGGTTTGCGTCCCATCCAACTGCTTCGGGGTGTGATTGACGCAGATCAAAGTGGAAAAGTTTGCCCCAACGCGTGCCCGCGACGATCCATCGGCCGTCTGGACTCCAAGCGAGCGCAGGAATCGTATCGAGATTTGTCACCCATCTCCCCTGAGCCAGATTCTTGATGCTTGTTTTTAGAGTCGCAATTTGACATTCGAGCACTTTTGCATGCTGGGGAACCGACCAGATCTGGATTCGGCAGGTCAAATGGCCGAGAGACTCGCCGATGGCGAGCTTCGTCCCGTCGGGTGAAAATGCCAGAGACCCTACGTCGACAATGTCCTCGCCAATTCGGGCGACAGGCCTGAGATCGTGGCGCAAAGCGACGTCGGCCGCGAGAGTACGGAGCTCCTCGGCGCGGGCATTTACCACATTGAGCGTCGAAATCTTGTGAAGGTCATCGAGCGCCTTCCAAGTCCAGCCATGAGATGGATTGGCGGCCGCTTCTTTGACCCGACTAATGGTCGCGTAGTACGTTTCGAGCTCCCGCGCCCGTTCGGCAGTCTTGCGCTCGGTTTCTGCCACAATGCGTTGCGCGGCCTCTCGATCTGCCTTATCGGCCTGACGGTAGGCCTGGATGCCGAACAAGGTGGAGACGATCGAGCCCGCCATGAGGGTCAGCACAACTGCACTGACCAGCGATGCCACCACCGGCTTGCGCCGGCACCAGCGCCAGCTCCGCTCAAATGATCCAATCGGCCGCGCGTTAATCGGCTCGCGTCTGAGGAATCGGCCCAGGTCGTCGGACAGCTCGCGCGCCGACGAATACCGCTTGGCCGGATCCTTGTCGAGGCATTTGAGGGTGACGGTTTCGAGATCCCGGTCCACTCGCGGATTGAGCTGCCGTGGAGAGATTGGCTCGCGTTCAATCACCGCGGTCACGACCTCGAACGGAGTCTCACCAACGAATGGAGGTTGCCCCGTCAAGAGGGCGTACAAAATTCCGCCGAGCGCATACACGTCGGAGAGCGGGCCGACCTCTCGCGTTTTGCCCCGCGCCTGCTCGGGGGGCATGTAGTTGGGAGTCCCCAGAATCTGTCCGCTGGCGGTGAGCTCGCTGGCTCCTTCGAGCCGCTTGGCCAGGCCGAAATCGGTAATTCGCGGTTGGCCGTCGCTGGTCAGCAAGATGTTGTGCGGCTTGAGATCGCGGTGAATGATGCCGTGCGCGTGCGCGTATTGCACCGCTTCGGCAATCTGTCGCAATAGCGCGGCCGCGTCGTGGGGCGCCCAGCAGCCGTCGCGGAGTTTCATGGCGAGGCTGGGGCCATCGACGTATCCCATGGCGAAATAGTGCTGGCCTTCCCGGTTGCCGACTTCGAAGATCGGCACGATGTTGGGATGATCGAGCGTGGCAGCCGCTTCCGCCTCGGCTTGAAACCGCTCGATCTCCTTCCCCGAAGCCATTTGCCCGGCCAGGATCATCTTCAGCGCGACGATCCGATTCAGTGAGACCTGGCGCGCCTTGTAGACGATTCCCATGCCGCCGCGGGCAATCGCCTGGAGAATGACGTAGTCGCCGAAACGCTGACCGACCAGGTGCGAGCCGTCGACGGTCGGTTCCGCCGCGAAGTCGGCGCGGACGGTGACGGCCTTCGCCGCGTCGTTTCGATCCGATGCGGGGTCGGCCGTTGACTCCGTAGGATGCGGATTGGCGGGCGGTTGTCGATTCGAGGACTCGCATTCCTCCAGAAGCTGCCGGAGCTGACTGGCCAACGGCGGGAAGCGCCGCAGGTACTCTTCGATTGACGGATCTTCGCCGAGGTCCTTGCGCAGCTGGAACTCCGCGACGACGAGCTCGACGAGCAACTTGCTGTCGGACAACAGGCTTGGCTGCCGCGACACGAAAGTCTCGGCAAGAGCACGTTCTCCGCGCTGCCAGCGCTGACTTTGCTCCTGGCGCAGCTGCGAGAATGGATCGCTGATGGGAGCGCGATCATCCATCGAAGCGGTGGCCCCTGCCGCGATATCTGCTTGGAATGTTGCACTCCTAGGATACGCTAGCATCGCTTCGTCGGCACCTCTAGACCCCGGCCAAATGGCGTTAGAGACCGGCCGGCGGCCCTCCCGGCTCCACAGCGGCTGCATTCCCATAGGCACGCCCAGCCCCTGCGACCGGACGCGGGAAAATCGGAAAGAGTTCGGCGCCTCGGGGTCCCCTCCGCTGGATCGCAGGGACGGGCCCCATCGTCTGCAGACTTTCTTGCGAGGGCTGTCAGGGCGGCTCGGTCGCAGCCGTAGGAGTATACAGACGCAACCAGCATCCCGGATGTTGAACTGGGAGCTCACTGGCAAGTCACACATAAAGAAAAGGGGGCCGAAAATGAAATCTCAAGGTGTCAAACGGATTGCGTTGCTGCTTGTGGTTATCTGGTTGCCGTCGGTTGCTCAGGCGGCTGTGCCAGACGTCTTCGATCGCACGATGCGAGCCACGGCATGGGTCGTTAACGCGCAAGAAGACGCGACGGGAACGGCCGTGGTGGTGGATGCCAGTCGCCGACTACTGGCGACCGCTCAGCACGTCGTCGGCTCCGCTGATACGGTCTATGTTTATTTCCCGGCGTTCAGTGAGGAGGGGAAAATCATCGACAAGCGGAATTTTTATCTTAGCGCCGATCATCTGCATGCATTGGTCGCCGGCGGACAATTGACGGCAGCCACGGTGATCGCTTACGACACCGGGCGGGATCTTGCGATTCTGCAAGCCAAGAGTTTGCCGTCGGACCGACGAGACGTCGAAGTGGCCCACACCGATCCGCGGGAAGGGGATGATGTGTATGTCGTCGGGAATCCGGGGGACCGTCCACTTTGGTGCTATTCGATCGGCCGAGTGGCTTCGGTCGAAATTCGAAATCAGGCGAATTCGATCGGCCGGGTCGAAGATGGAGTCGAGGTGATCCAGTTTTATGGCTCGCTGTGGAACGGTGACAGCGGCGGCCCGGTGGTTAACTCCAAAGGTGAGTTAATCGGAATCGTGCACGGCGGCGATCATCGACTCAAGTGCGTCGCCGTGCATGTCAACGAGCTCCTCCGCCTGCTGGCAACGCTGCGGGAGGTGGCGGTGTTCGAAATGCGGAATTCCACGAGCGGCCCGATTCCGTACGCAATTCGCTGGAGTCCGGACCAGCCGTGGGAATGGCACACGCTGGAGGCGGGTCAAACCGAACCATTCCGGATGTGGAATCCCAAAGGGTCCGAATCGATCACAGTCCAATATGACGAATGCTATGGACCCGGCTTTCAGGCTCGCGAGTACGTTCTGAAATACCTGGTCGTTCTCCGCGGCCGGACGAATCGGCGAGTGGTGGCTGATGCTCCGACCTACGAGTTTGACCGCGTTGGCGACGACAACATCGCGCTTGTGCGGCTCAGTCGCCGCCCGACAGAGCGTCCGTCACCTCGTCAGGGGAGGCAGATGATTGTCGATCGCCGTCACGAACTCGCGGTTGACGCCCCAGAATCACACGCGGGCAGTACGGACACGGTCGAACTGCCGCCCGAATTCACTCCCCCCCTTCGAAGTCTGAATGCTCGCTGATGGCGGGGCGCGCGTGCCAACAGGAAGAGGCCTGCGATCACGGATCGCCGGCCTCTTCTTCGTAGTCCAGGCATTGCGCCCGGATTCGTTTGATCGTACGGGACGCGTTCTGGTACACCGCGTTGACGTTCATTCCCAGCTCGGCCGCAATCGCCTCGGCCGGTCGGCGCTTAAGGGTGTGCTCCTCGAAGCAGGCCCACGTATTTGACTCGATTCGCGAACGAACCTCTTGCATTGCGTGGTCGAGCACGTGGCGGCGGTACTCTCGATCCCATTCTGCGTCGAGCGAATCAAACACCGCGGGCTCGCCGGCCAGCCCAAAGGCTGGCACGGACCGATCCGTCGCGCGACGGCGGTCGATGACTTTGCGGATGGTGATCGTCTTCAGCCAACCTCGGAACCGGCCGCGCTGATGGTCCAGTTCGAATTCAACAATGGCTTGTGCAACTTTCGCGAAAACCTCCTGGACGATCTCTTCTGCGTCGTCACGCGCAAGCCCATTGCGCAGAGCGATTTTGAAGACAAAAGGGCGGTACAAACGATCGAATTGCGCCCAACTCGCTGCGTCAGTCGAGTCTCGCACCCGTTGGATCAGGGAGACCTGTGTCCCGAGCGATTGCGGCAGGTCATCGTTGGGCTTTGGCATCGTTTCTACCGAGTTCTCAGCCGGTGGTGAAAAACGCAAAACGGAACGCGACAGCGATTTGCAGAACTTGCTTACTCGGGCTCCAACGAACTCACGACGATCCCTTAGCTTAGCCGGATGCAGTTGGTCTAATCCAAGTAATTCCGCTAAAGCTGCCGCCTCCGATTAATCCGCACACTGCTGCCATCTGCTGCGGCGGATTCCGATATATCGTTGGGCGACTCGACGTGCCAAAGCAGCGTCGAAAAACGCTCGAATCTCGCAATCGCTTGCCGGCTGTTTTGTCCGCCATCAACGTTGACCGTCCGATTCCGCCAAAACACATGGCTATTCGGTACGCATAACTAGGTACCAAAATACGTGTGAGTTCCCGGTCTGGGTCGTCACTTATCG
>DASPSM010000531.1:0-6328 GCA_035623955.1 Planctomycetaceae bacterium | reverse complement strand
ATCGGCATCGGGAATCGGTCGCCCCTTCTCGCGGGCGCCGAAGGTCATCCCCACGTGCTGCCCGGGCGACGCGTTGCGGCTGTCGACCCGCACCCAGACCGCCTTATCGGTATCGACCTCTTTGTGGCACAACCACAAGATCACTTGCCGCCAAAATCGCTGATATGACTCCTGATGATCGCTCAGGTACCAGATGTAGGTCGTATCGCCGGCGAAGGCCAGGACTCGGGCTCTGCCGTATTCCTGCGCGACGAGCAGCGGCTGCCCGTCGGGCCCCTTGGCCAGCACCTCGGCGAGCGAATTCTGTTTGAGCCGCAGGCGATTGGCCCCTTCGAGCGGTTCCAGCGACTGCCAGCGTTTGAGCTGGTTGCCGCCCGGATCGATCCGCATCAGGTAGTTGTCCAGCCCGCGTTCGGTCGGGATCATCGGCACCGGCCCCTCGATGCTGAGGTCGGGATCGATGCGGCCGCTCGGATCGTAGTCCGACGGTTCCATTTGCACGGGAAGGATGTCGGCCAGCGGTGTCGTTCCCCAACCCCCGGCGCCGAAGCTGCGCCGCCCGCCGATCATCATCAGACCGGCACCGTCGTCGACTCGCCGGCCGAGAGCCAAAAGCGTCTGCGTGTCGAAAGCCGTCGAAGGGACGTCGCCGATGATATAGGCGTCGTACTTGCCCGGTTCGAACCAGGAGCGATCGATCTCGTTGCGGCGCTTGAAGTCCCCCAACTCGACCGGCTGCATGTCGAGCTGCACCTTCTCGGCCGAGCCGACCCCTTTGAGCCACTTCTGCTCCCAGCGCAGGCTGTCGAAGTAAGCGACCTTGATCCCCCCTTTTTGCACGGTGAGGATCGTTTGCCGGATGTTGTTTTCCTTTTTGATCTCGCCGTCGACCGGAACGATCTCGGCGGCGACCTTGAATTCTCCGGCCGATTGCGGCTGGAACGACAGATCGTAGGTCTGGACTTCCGAGTCGCTCGTGGGGCTGACGATCAGCGTTGGAGTCGTGCTCGGCGCCGGCGCCGCTGGCTTGAGCTCGCCCGATTCGCCGGGGACCTTTCCGGCGCGATCTTCCACCAGCAAGCGCAGCGTCAATTTTCGCCCGGCCAGCGCCGTCAGCCGAAGTTTGACCCGCACAGGAACGATTTTCCGCTCGAACGCGACCGGATCGACCTGCAAGTCCTCGATCGACGCATCCATCGCCGTCTGCGAAAACCCGCTCCCGCCGAAGCAGACGGTGTAGACGGGAATTTGCCGATCGCCCAGCCGGCGAGCCATCGAAAGGGGATCGACCGTGTTGGGAGGGAGAGCCCGCTGGGCACCGTCGCTCAACAGGACGATGCCCGCGATCCGCTGAGTTTGCGATTCGTGAGCCATCCACTCCAGCAAACTGCCGATCGCCGTCTGCGGTCCGGTGGCCGCCTCGGAGGGCCGGTCGACTTGCTGCGGCTGCTCGGCGAAGTCGACGTAGCGGATCTCGATCGACTGGCCCAGCTTCTCCAGCGAGGGGCGGCTCTCCTCCAGTCGGTCGAGAAGCGCCTTGCGCCGCGTCGTCCCGCCGGGGCCGTCCGGAGTCGTCATACTTTGGCTGACGTCGCTGGCAATGTAGAGCGCGCCGCGGCTGCGGTCGGTGTTGCGGAACTCCAATTCAGGGCGAATCATCATCAGGATCAAGGCGAGAACCGAGGCCAGCCGCAGCCCCAGCAGAAAACGCCGATGCAAGGGGCGCAGATTCCGAACGGCGGACGGATAGGTCAACAGCACGAGCGCAAGCAGGGCCCCCGCCGCACCCAGCATGGCGATCCACGACCAAACGGGCTCGACGATCAAATGCATGGCGCGGCGGAACCGTTTGCTTGCAAATGTGTGTGAGTGATCGGCATCACGCGGGCTCCGGCTCGTAGAAGCGGTTGGCCACAAACTGCTCGGCGCAGAAGAAGGCGAGCACCAGCCCGAGGATCAACGAAAAGACTTCCTGCCCCACGCGGCCGACCGTCACGTTGCGAGTCAATCCTTCGATCGATCGAGCGACCGAGTAGCGTCCCTTGCCCACGATCTTGTCGAGCTCTTCCCCGCCGATCCGCGTGAAATCGCTCTCGCTGGGCGACGCATTGGCGGAGAAACCGCTCGAGAACGGGACCTTTTCGTCGCGGTCAGAGACAACTTCGTACGCCCCGATCTGATCGATGTTGCGGAGCACGATGGCCTTCGCACCGGTGGCCACTTCGCCTGGGAGCTGTTCCCCGCCGGGGCGCCGCACGAGGTATTTCGCCAGTTGCGAATCGGCCGGCAGCGGCAGGGTGACCTCGTCCCCCGCGATATAGTTGTATTGCGTCTCGGCCTGTCGCGAGAGCTCCTGCCCGATCTGGTCGAGCAGCACGACGAACGGCCACCCGGCCAGCGGCAAGTCGTTCCAGCCGTGCCGATCGAGGGCCGACGTGAACAGGATCACGCGCCCGGAGCCAATCGCCCGCTCGACGAGGGCCGGCGACGAGTTCGCATCGGTGTAAGTCGCCAGCGTGCGACCGGCCCCTTTGGGCACCTCGCAGCCCCAGCGGTGCATGATCTTGGCGGTCGCCAGGTCGCCCAGACCATAGCGCTGGAACTTGCTGAAGATCGGGTGGTTCAGATCACGAAGATCGAGAGTCACCGGGTGAGGCAGCGCAACGTTCCCGGTGAGTCCGGCCGGCAGCACCGCCTGCGCCAGGGCGCTGTTGTACGACACGGTCGACAGTCGCTCATTCCCGGCAACGACGAACAACCCGCCCCCGGCGCGCACAAAATCGGCCAGGGCCGACCAGACCGCCTGGCTGGGCGAATCGACGTTCACCAGGCAGACGATGTCGTAGCCCTTGAATTCAACGCCCAGCCGCGACGCCGGCACGTAAGTCACTTTGAACCGCGACTTCCCCGCCTGCACCAGCAAGTTGGGCGCCAGCGCCTGCTCGAGGTAATTGGTCTCGCTGTGTCGCGCACCGACGACCAGCACTTCAATCTGCGGCGTGACCCCCACGGTGAAGTACCGCACGTCGTCGGCCGCGAACGGGTCGCTCGAGGCGAGCCGCAACTGCCCATTTGTGAGCGGCCGTGTGAGGCCGCTGAGCACAAAGCTCGCGGCGGCGGGCCTGCCGGGAGCGGGATGAAGCGTCCGCTGTTCGCGTTTGACGAGCGTGCCGCTCTCGTTCTGCACGTGCAGCTCGAGCGTCAAGTCCGTGTCCTTGTCCTTTTCGAACCCCACGACGTCGACCGAGGCCTCGATCGTCAGGTCGGTCCCCTTCGCGATCGATTGGGCCGACAGCCGCGGCCCGATGATCTGCGCATTGGTCGGCTTTTCGATCCCGACGTCGATTACGTAGAGCTGCACGGTTGGCAGCCGTTCGAGATCCGCTTTGAGCCGTTGCTGATCACCCGACCGCCAACCCGAAACCGTGAGATCGGTGAACAAATAAATCTCGCGGAGGTAGCGATCCTTGCGCCGGTCCTCGGGGACCGTCTCCTGGCCGGCGACCGTGCGGCGAATGTCTTCTTCCTGCAGCCCGAGTGCCGCCCGGATGCGGTCGGCCAGCGGCAGGCTGACGGCACGCGGCGAGAGTTTTTGGATGCGTTCGACCGCCGCGGACTGCTCGGCCTGAAAAACCAGGGGCAGATCGCTCGAAGTGTCGGCAATGGCGACGCGGCTCCCCGTCGGCAAACGGCCCAGATGTTCGACTGCGATTTTTTCCGCGGCCTCCAGCCGCGTCAGATTCTCGAAGCGGTAACTCATGCTCAAGCTGGTGTCGAACAGGAACACGGCCGACACCGGCAAGTTTTCTGCGGCCGCGGGGAGTGGTGAGGAGATCTCAGCCGAAATCCGCCGCCCGTAGGGAACCGCCACGACCAGCAAAAACGCCAGCAACGCCGCCACGCCGGCCACCGCCCGCAAGATCGAGCGGCGATAACTCAACAGGTGGTGCGGCAGCCGCTGCTGCTTCCAGGTGCGCGTCAGCCACGCGTAGGCCCCGATCACGAGCACGGCGATGACCCCGGTCCGCAGCCATTCGCCGGCGTTCGGATGATAATTGGCCGCCGGCAGCGTGGGCCGGGCAATCGCCAACACCAGAAGCGCCAGCACGCCCATCCGCAACAGCAATAACCAGATGTGCCGCAGTCGCAGCCGCCGGATGTTGTGCGTTCGCCGGGCGCGGATCAGCCGCAGCGCGGGAAAGAGATACTTTTTTGGCCGGGCCCGCAGCAGAAAATGCAGGATGATCGGGATCGAGACGAGCGCAAATCCCCAAAGGATTGCGGGATTGATGAGCGACATGTCAGTCGATCCGTTCGCCCGATCGATTCCTGTGCGCGATTCCTGTCGGGTGTGACCAGGCCGCGAACTCCGTCGCGGCCGACCGGCACACCCTCTTCAACCGGCGCGGGTCTGCCGCTTGAGGCCGTGCGGTTGGGTCAACGAAGTGTACATCTCGGGTCGGCGGTCGGCAAAACGGTCAATCTCGTGCTTGCCGGGGACGCGGACGTAATGTTTGTTGCGGGCCCGAGCGACGTCGACGTCCATGTACAGCACCTCCTCTTCACTCCCCGAAGCCGTCGCCAGCGAATTGCCCCACGGATCGCAGGCCCGGCTGTTGCCGATGAAGCGAAAGCCCCGCTCTGTCCCCACGCGGTTGACGGCCAGGTAATAGACGCCGTTCTCGATCGCCCGCGCATTGATGCAGCACGCCGCCGTGCATTCGGATCCGGGTGGCCAGTTGGTCGGCAGCACGATCACGTCGGCCCCAAGCAATGCCAGGCAGCGGGCCGCCTCCGGAAATGTGGCGTCGTAACAGATATTCATTCCGACGCGCAAATCACCCGCGCTATAGACCTCGAACGGCCGGTCGCCCGGCGTCGACAACTGGTCGAGCCCCAGGAACGGCAAATGGATTTTGCGGTAACAGCCCACGACGCCCGATGGTCCCACCAGCACCGCCGAATTGAACACCCGCTCGCCGTCGGCCTCGACCATTCCAAAGACCGCAAACGAGTCGACCGATTTGCAGGCTCGCGCGATGGCGTCGGTGACCGGGCCGGGCACACTGCTCGCCACGCGGCGGGCTTCCGCCAGATCATTGAAACAGTAGCCGGTTGCCGCACACTCGGGGAACACGGTCAAGACGGCCCCGTCATGGGTCGTTCGTTTAAGAAAGGCAGCCATCTTCTCCAGATTGGCGTCCACCTGACCTAAACTGACGTCCATCTGCACGCCGGCGATTTTCATGCCGTCAATTCCTCTGCCGGGCAACCCCAACGAGACGCTGCACTATCTCGAAATGATAAGGCACCTGGGGCGGACGAGGAAACCCCCCGGCGAGCTGGCCCAGACGTCCTGCGCGCACGGCGATCGGGTGGCAAGCACAGGGTGGCTGGGGTCGAACCCTTTTCGGTTCGCCGCCAGAACCGTTCACGCTGGGGCAGCCACGGCGCCGACCCTGCCGTTCATTCGAACATAAATCAAAGAACCGCTTACTGCGCGCGGCTCTTAAGAGCGCCGCCCAGCGTCCCGCGGGAGACAGCGCCTCAGTCAGATCCCGGGCAGGCCGCACCGGGTGCAGGGGCATGCCCCTGCCTAGAAGAGGCCGCCGGAGGCGGTTCGGTAGGCCCAGCGGCCGGCGACGGAGCACCAGAGAAAATCGTACAGCGTGAACGCCTTGAGGGCGGCTTCGCCCCAGACGATTTTCTCCAAGAGCAGGCAGACGATGACATACTTGCAGACCAGGATGACGGCGAAGGCGGTGAAGACAGCGATCTCGCCCGGGCCGTGGGCGTCTTGCCCGCTGTTGCCAGTTTGAACGCCGATTCCCGTCAGTACGCCGACGAAGATGGCGATGATCCCCAAGCGGACCCTGAGAAAGTAGACGAGCGCGATCCAAGCCAGGCCGCCGAGCGATCCGCCAACGAATCCAAAGAATGCCATCTTCAGTCCGGACGGCCGCGGCAGCTCGGGCGATTTCTTGCGCTTCTTCTTCTTCCGAGGCTTCTGTTCCGCAGGCGCTGGCTCCGTGGCGGTTCCGGCCGGTTCGCCAGGCTCGGCGTCGTCCGCGCCGAACGGCTCAACCGGGGGACGGTGCCGATGAAAGACGTTGGCGGTCCCTTCGCGATAAGGCTGGCTGGAAGAGGGTCGCCGTCTGCGTGCCTTCGCCTCGGTTCGAGAGTCGCGGGCTGCGACGAATGCCTCGGAACAACTGGGACAGCGGATTGTTTTGCCCAAGCCGTGCGGAGTCATCATCCGCATCGTTGCGGAACAATGGGGACAAGAAACTCGAATCTCGTCGGTCATCGACGTGGCCCGCGATGGCTT
>DASPSM010000497.1:0-5519 GCA_035623955.1 Planctomycetaceae bacterium | reverse complement strand
AGCCGCAGCGCTGCCGAGGGCTCGTTCGTGCGGATCGGCACCGAGGTCTTCAAGCTGGTGATCGACCGCATGCTCAAGCTCAAGGTGCCGGTGCCCGACCGCTACGTGGCCGAGGTCAAACAAGGGCAGAAGGCGACGGTGAAGACGGCCGCCTACGACAAGACGTTCGAGGGGACCGTGACGCGGATCAATCCCTCGGTCGACCAGACGACGCGGACGTTCGAGGTCGAGATCCAGGTCCCCAACCCCGACGGAGTTTTGAAGTCGGGGAGTTTCGCTAAGGCCGCCATCGTCACGCGTTTGGACGCCCAGACGCAGACGGTGCCGCTCGATGCCGTCGTGCGGTTTGCGGGGATCACCAAAATCTTCCTGCAGGACGGCGACAAGGCCCGCGAGGTGCAGGTGACGCCGGGCACGACGACGTCGGAATGGATCGAAATCGTCAGTCCGAAGTTGCCCGCCGAGGCGCAGGTCGTGACCAGCGGGCAGACGCTGCTTTCGGATCGAACCCCAATCTTCGTCCGCCGCTCGGCCGAGACGCCCCGAACCGCCAGCCAGGTGCCGGCGGAGCTGAAGCAGGAGTGAGCTGACCTGGGGCGGGGCTAAGAAACGAATTAATACGCAAAGAAATAAAACACGAAAGAAAGCACCGGCGGGCTTACACCCGCCGCTCGCCGTGTCGATCACTCGCCGACATTGACTAGCACGCTGCCCCCTTCTCGACTTGCTCCCCACCCATGACTATCTCTGAAGTCTGTATCCGGCGGCCGGTCTTCACGTGGGTGCTCGTCTCCATTCCGGTCGTGCTCGGCGTGGTCTCGTACTTTCTGCTCGGGGTCGAGCTGTTCCCCAAAGTTGACGTGCCCGTGGTTGCGGTGACGGCCGTGTTGCCCGGGGCCAGTGCCGAGGAGTTGGAAACGACGGTCACGCGCCCGCTCGAAGAGGCAGTCAACCGCGTTTCGGGGATCGATGAGCTGCGCTCGACCGTCCGCGAAGGAGCGACGACCATCATCGTGATGTTCGTGCTGGAGAAAGACAGCACGGTCGCGGCTCAGGAAATTCAGGAGAAAATCTCCGCGATCAGCAACACGCTCCCCCGCGGGATGGACGCCCCGGTCGTCGACGCCTTCGATCTCGATGCCAGCCCGATCATGGCGGTCGGGATTTCGGGCCGTCGCGACGTTCGCGAAGTGACCGAGATCGCCAAGTACCAGGTCCAGGAAATCCTGCAAACGGTCCCCGGCGTCGGGGCGGTCTTCATGTCTGGCGGCCGCGCGCGGGCCATCAACGTCATCGTCGACACCGACAAACTGGCCTCCTACGCGCTTTCGATCGACGACGTGCGGCAGGCTCTCATCAAGCAGAACCTCGAGGTCCCGGGCGGCCTTGTCGATCAGGGTTCGCGTGAACTGGTGCTGCGGACGCTGGGCCGCATCGAGACTCCGGAGAAGTTCAACGACCTGATTGTCGCCAACCGCAACGGCTACCCGATCCGCATCCACGACGTCGGCCGGGCCGAGGACTCGATCGAAGAGCCGCGGAGCCTCTGCCGGCTCGATGGCGAGAACGCCGTCAGCCTGTTCATCCAGAAGCAGTCGGGCACCAACACGATCCAGGTATCGGACGCGGTGCAGGCCCGGCTCGAAAAGCTCAAGCCTGGCCTGCCGCCTGACATCAAGATCGAGCTGATTCAGGACCAGGCCCAGTTCGTCCGCAGCTCGATGCGCGAGGTGAAGTTCCACCTGCTGTTGGCCGCCGTGCTGGTGTCGCTCACCATTCTGCTCTTCATTCGCGACTGGCGGACGACGCTGATCGCCACGCTGGCCATCCCCACGTCGATCGTGCCGACGTTCCTCTTCATGTACGCGATGGGCTTCACGCTCAACAACATCACGATGCTGGGGCTGATTTTGGCGATAGGCATTGTGATCGACGACGCCGTCGTGGTTCACGAGAACATCTTCCGCCACATGGAGGAAGGGGGCCTCGACTCGATGAGCGCGGCCCGCAAGGGGACGCGCGAAATCGTGCTGGCTGTGCTGGCGACGAGTCTGTCGCTCGTGGTGATCTTCGTCCCCGTCGCCTTCATGGGGGGGATCGTCGGACGGTTTTTCCGCAGCTTCGGGCTCACGGTCGCGTTTGCCGTCTTGATGAGCCTGTTCGTCTCGTTCACGCTCACGCCGATGCTCTGTGCGTACTTCCTCAAGCTCGATCCGGAAGAGGCCGGGCACGGAAAATCGAAGTCGGGCTGGATCTATCGGCTGGTCGACGGCAGTTACGCACTCTTGCTCCGCTGGTCGCTGCGTCGGCGCTGGGCCGTTGTCCTGGCCAGCGTGTTGATCGTCGCCTCGACGGTGCCCCTGGCGATGGGGCTCGGTGCCAACCTGGTGCCGCGCGACGATCAGAGCGAATTCCAGATTATGATCCGTACGCCGGAAGGCTATACGCTCGACCGCAGCGACAAGATCACGCGTGAGATCGAGGGCCGCCTGAACCAGTTGCCAGGCGTGATCCGCACCTTCACGACGATCGGCCAGAAGACGGGCCGGGGCGAAGGAGACGTGACCAAGGTCTCGATTTATCTCCGCCTCAAAGATCTCTCGCTGCGGAAGTATTCGCAGTTCGCCGTGATGGACCGGGCCCGCAATATCCTCAAGGATTATCCCGACCTGCGGACCGCCGTGAACGACGTCGCCACGATCACCGGCAACGGAGGCGACGGCGATACGCGGAACTTCGACCTCAACATCATGGGGCCCGAAATCGACAAGCTCGCCCTCTACGCCGAAGCGGTCAAACGCAAGCTGACGGAAATCCCCGGCCTGCACGACGTCGATACGACCCTCTCGCTGCGTAAGCCCGAGCTGCAGGTGGCCGTCGATCGCGAGCGGGCCAGCGACCTGGGCATTCCCGTCGAGACGATCGCCGACACGCTCAAGGTGCTGGTCGGCGGCGAGCCGGTCTCGCGCTATAAAGAGGGGACGCAGCAATACGACATCTGGCTGCGGGCCGACAAACCGTTCCGCACCCATCCGCAATCGCTGGCGACGCTGCAGGTCTATTCGCCCAACGCCGGCCTCGTGCAGCTTGCGAGCGTGGCCCGCATTCGCGAAACGCAGGGGCCCAGCCAGATCGACCGCGTCAACCGCCAGCGGACCGTCTCGGTCGTCGCCAACTCGGACGGCATCTCGCTCAACGAGGCCGTCGCCACGGCCCGCGAGATCGTCAAGGAGCTCGGTCTGCCGCCGCAATACGACTTCAACTTCGTCGGCGAGGCGAAGAACCTGAGCGACACCGGTTACTATTTCCTGGTGGCCCTAGCGCTCAGCATCATCTTCATGTACATGATCCTGGCCGCGCAGTTCGAAAGCTGGCTCAACCCGATCGCCATCCTGAGCGCCCTGCCGGTGACGATCCCGTTCGCGCTGATTTCGCTCTTCATGTTCCGGCAGCCGATCGATCTGTACGCGATGTTCGGCTTGTTCATGCTGATCGGCATCGTGAAGAAGAACGGCATCCTGCAAGTCGACAAGACGAACGAACTGCGCCGCGCGGGGCAGGATCTCTTTCCGGCGATTATGGAAGCCAACCACACGCGGCTGCGTCCCATCCTGATGACCACCGTCATGCTCATCGCCGCAATGGTCCCGATCGCCCTGGGCCGCGGAGCCGGCGCCGGCGCTCGCGCGAGCATGGCCAAGGTGATCATCGGGGGCCAACTGTTGAGCCTGGTGATCGCACTCTTGGTGACGCCAGTGATTTATTCGCTCCTGGACCGTTTCAGCCGCAAGTGGCGCAAGAAGCGCGCGACGGCGACTACGGCTGATGAAGCTGAGCGCGTCGAACTCGCCTCCGCGACCGCAGGTCACTAGCCCGGCGAGCGGCCAGCGTGAGCTGGCCGGTGCTTGTGTTCGCTTTTTTCGCGCGCCACTACTCGCCAGCAGTGTCTTCGAGCCGCACGAGTAAGGCTTCTTCGCATGGATCATCGAGCGGATCGCGCCGACGCGACCAACCGAGAAGGCGGACCCGTCCCCTGAGACGCCTGGCGCGCCGTCGGAGTCGTCGGCGCGTCCAGCAGAACATCGGCCGTTGTCTGGCCAGAGCGGATCGGGACCAGCGTTGCTCCGTGCCACGGGTCGACAACACGCTGCTCGTCGGCAGCGGTGGGGTGCTCGAGGTTGTCGGGGTCGAAATAGCCGTCGTGCCCCACTTTGAGCCCGATTTCGCCGACCGGCAGATGATCGAGCAAGAACGTTCCCTCCTTGGCGACGCGGGCTTCGGCTCGCCACCCCGTGCGATCAAAGGCGACGACCCACCAGGCGCCGACCGAATCCGCGGGGATTCCCCGCACCCGGCCTTTCACCGCTCCCCCTTCACCCAACCGCAAATCGAGCTTGCGCGTCTCGTTGAGTTTCATCTCGAACGGGCCGACGACCGTCGGCGCCCGGTTCGGCTCTTCCACCAGCACGTACCAGGCCCCATCATTGCGAAGCTCGAGCGAAAACGCGCCTGCTGAGGACGCGACCGCCGACGGAGAAACGATTTGTTCCCTCCGCACCGTCCGGCCGCGCTGAACGTCGACGTACGGATACGTGCGCTCGGCTCGTGGCTTGACCGCACTGATCCATGCCGACGTCACCGGCTCGCCGTTGCGAGTCAGGCTTCCCGCGATCCTGGCCACCGGGATGGAATCGCCAGCGAGCGCCGAGCCGTTTCGGCGCGCCTTGATGACGATCCCCTCGATGTTCTCGTAGTTCTTGCGCCGGTCGAGATTCGCCTCCGCGTCGTCATAGCCCGGAGCCTGCACCGTGATATGGATGTCTTCCGGCTGGCGGTAGGCGACGCGAAATTCCCCCTTCTTCGGCTGCTCGAAAGGAGTCGATTTGCAGTTGCCGCGATCGATCTCACCGTTCGGCCGGCAGGTGAACCAGCAAAGAATCAGCGTCTTGACGGCAACCGGCTCGCCCGTCTGCGCATCAACCACGCGGCCGGAAATCCATCGTTGAGGCGTGAGAGTCACATCGACTGCCGACGGGTGATCGCCCACGTCGACGCGTTGGTACACGAAGTCAGGCGAGGAGACGATTACGGAGACCCGGTGGACCAGTTTCTCCCGAAAGCCGCGCAGCACGAACCGACCGGCGTCGTCAGTGATTGCCTTCGGGCTGTTGACAAAACTGGTCTCCACGGGAATCTTGGCGAGCGGCTTCCCCTGCCAGTCGTGAACGACTCCCGCGATGGGGACATCGGCAGCCAATAGCACGCTCGGAAGCGTCTGCTCTCTTTCCCCAGGGGTGGCCGCTTCGACCATGCCACCCGAGGCAAAGTCGGGCAGGCTCGCGTGGACAGACAGGCGACACGGCGGCACATTCTCCAGACGGAATTCGCCGCGCGAATTCGTCGTCAGCCGAATGTCCGGGCCGATCTGTTCGATCAAATAGCGCCCTGTTATCAAGCGCGTCAGGCCGCACTCGACCGGAACGTTCGCAGCCGGTTGGCCGTCGGTTTTCAGAATCCGC
>DASPSM010000489.1:0-2998 GCA_035623955.1 Planctomycetaceae bacterium | reverse complement strand
GACGGCCATCCAGGGCGAGTGGCGACCCGGTCCCCGAGCCGATTTCTTCCTGGCTGTGAAAGCTCGGTTCGGCTCGCTGCCGTTGATCGTTGAGGATCTCGGGATGATCACTCCCGACGTCGGGGCGCTTCGCGATCAGTTCGACCTCCCCGGGATGCGCGTGTTGCAGTTCGCTCTCGACGGGGACCCCAAGAATCCCTTTCTCCCCGAACACTATCCGACCAATGTGGTCGCCTACACGGCCACGCACGATAACCAGACGACCCGCGCCTGGTACGGATCTCTCTCAGACGACTCGCGTCGCAGAATTTGGGACTGCGTCGGCCATCCGATCCGGCCGTCCGAAGCAGCGTGGGAATTGATCCGTCTGATTTGGGAATCGCACGCGATGCTCGCGCTGGCGCCCGTGCAGGACCTGCTCAACCTGGGGGCCGACGCGCGGATGAACTGGCCCGGACGCCCCGCCAACAACTGGCGCTGGCGCGCGACAGCCGCACAGCTTGCCTCTCCCGCGTTCGAGCAGCTCCGCGAGCTCACGAAGCTGACGGGGCGTGTGAAGACCTGATGAAGGTTTGCACGTAGGGGCTTCCCCACTGACGTCGTCGACGTCATCGCAAAGGCTGCACGCGATCTGTCTTGCGGGCATCTCTTGCCGCACCGTCCCGAAGTCGCCGCGCCGATCGCGCGACACAGACGACACCTGGGCTTGTGATCCATCACACAGACGACCGCGCGCGATGTGCCAATAATTTAGCGCTTAGGAAGAACCAGCTTTGTTATGCCCTTCAACTTTGTAATCCTGAGGAGCATCCATGCGATCTCGTAAACGAGCGCAGTTTATTTCGACGTCGGTGCAGGCTGCCGAGGTTCTCGAGTCACGCACGCTGCTGTCGGCAACCGCGATGGCTGCCCAGCAGGCATCCGTGATCTCCAAACTCGCCGCCACGCCGAACCTGATCGCCTCGACCGTGCCCGAAAACGGCGACGTCAACCCTTATGGAGTTGCTTTCGTCCCCGCTGGAATTGCGGCGGGCGGCAAACTGCACGCAGGTAGCATCCTGGTTTCCAACTTCAATGACTCGAACAACCTGCAGGGGACGGGCACCACGATTGTTGAGATCGCACCCGACGGGCAGCAGACGCTCTTCTTCCAAGGGAGAAACCTGGGCCTGACGACCGCGCTCGGCGTGCTCGAAGAAGGCTACGTCCTCGTGGGCAACGTGCCGACCACCAATGGAATGTTCGACACCATCAAGCAGGGGTCGTTGCTGATTCTCAACAAAAACGGGCAGGAGATCGCCAACCTCACCAACAGCGTGAAGCTCGACGGACCGTGGGACCTCACGATTCTCGACGAAGGGAGCGTGGCGTTCGTCTTCGTTTCCAACGTGCTCAACGGGACGGTGACGCGGCTCGACCTGGCCGTGTCTTCGGCTAACGTGACGGTGCTCAGCGAGACGACGATCGGGTCGGGATATGCGCATGAACCCAACTCGAGCGCGCTCGTCATCGGGCCGACCGGCCTGGCGTTCGATCTCCTGACCGACACGCTCTTCGTCGCCTCGACGGCCGACAACGCCATCTACTCGATACCCGAGGCGCTCCTGCGGCTCACCAGCACCGGCAAGGGGAACCTGGTCTTTTCCGATCCGGCCGTTCTGCGCGGCCCATTGGGACTCGTGCTGCTGCCGGACGGGAATCTGATCGCCGCCAACGGCGACGCGGTCAACGCGAACGCCAACCAGCCAAGCGAGCTAGTCGAGTTCTCACAGACAGGTCAGTTCATCGGCGAGACGTCGATCGACCCGCAAGAGGGTTCGGCCTTCGGCATCGCCGCTGAAATCCAGGGCAACGACGTGATCTTTGCCGCGGTCGACGACGACACGAATACGCTCCTGGTTTGGGACATCGAGCTTTAGTGCGCTAATCGGCAGCCGGCCAAAGGGGGATCCCGTGGCAACTCGATGGGACCGGCCGGCTGCCTTTTGGAGTCGGCTAGGGCCGTTGTTTGAGCACCCACTCCAGCACCGGGTCACGGCCGGATTTGAAGTCCTCCCAGGTTGTCTCGATCTCCCGATCCGGCCGGATCATGTTCTCGCCCGTCTCGACGAACTTGTAGTATCGAACCGAGTAGCTCAGTGTCAGATGGGAATTCGGCAGCGCGACTCTCCGCACCTCGGCATAGCTGTTCGGTTTCTCGCCGATCGGCAGGCCGACGAGGGTGGCCGCCGTCTTCTGCCGGAAGTGAGCGGCGTTCGCCATGGCGGCAGAAAACGTAAATGGGCCGATCAACACGAAGAGGTGGCCTTTCTGGTTGATGTCGGCGAGATTGCGCACCCGCGTCACCATCTGGGCCAATCCCACGAAGTAGTCCCCTCCGGCATTTTGGCGCAGATCGATGATCAGCTTGTCCGGGTGCTGCTTTTCAGCGAGATCGAACAAGCCGCGTGAGTTCTCACGCAGGTTCTTGTACGAGCGCCAATTGCAGTAGATGGCGCGGGCGTCAGGCAGCCAGGTGTACCAGAACGGTTCGCCGGGATGTTCGCGAAACAGCGGGCTCTTGGCGTAAGCCCACTGCGGCGGCCTGGCAGGCCCAGAGTGCAAATCCACGGTAAACTCCGCGCCGCGGTCGTCGCGCAGCTTGAAGCGGGCCTTGGTGGATTCGGGCGTGATGTCCAATCCGTGCAGCAACATCCCAATCGTCATCCACGGGGGAACGAGCGCCTCCCGATACTGCGATGTCTCATCCTGCGGAGTGAGCGGGAAAATCAGCTCGTGAACTCGATCGATCGGGACGCCTTCGATCGCGACGACCCGAGTGCCGATCGCCTTCGCAAAGTCGGGCGATGCGAACACAACGCGGTAGTCGTTGCCGAATCGCGAGACGGCCAATGGAAAGTCGTCGCACTCCTTCGGAAACCTGACATAGGTGTGCCCATCACCAACCGAATTCACAATCCGCATCATGCCGACGTAGATGTGCGCCGGATCGAGCCCT
>DASPSM010000486.1:0-4210 GCA_035623955.1 Planctomycetaceae bacterium | reverse complement strand
TCCGAACGGTCGGAGGTCAGGGATTCGGTTGCCGTTTCGCCCCCCGTGACCTTCCAGCGAATGTGCTCGGGCCCTTCGATCACGGCCTCTCCCTTTTCGCACAGCACGGTGAACGAAATATCCGGCCGATTGGGGGCGTCGTCGGTTGCCGCCTCGTGGTGGCGGACGACCAGCTCGGCGGTCGAGCGGGCCGGCCCGTGCTCCCGGCCGTCCTCGAATTCGATCGCCACGCGGTGATGCGGCTTGTCGGGCGGGATGGCAGGGTCGATCGGGTGAGCCTCGAGGCGGATCGTCGTCGAGCGGATGACGTAGCGGCACCAGTCGAGCAGCCCCACCAGAAAGTCGGTCGTCGCTTTCTGGCCGGGAATGGCGTCGGTCGAATCGGGGGCGGGGTGGATGGCGTCGATCGCCACGTGTTTCGGACGACCCAGACGCGTGGCGATCAGCTCGCGCAGCCGGCAGGTCGCCGGGGTGAAGCGGCGGCTGAATTCCGGCATGACGAGCAGCCCCTCGGATTCGACGAGGCTCCGCAATCGCGAGAGCTCTTCCCAATCCTCTCCCAGGCTGCCGGCGATGTAGACGGGCTTGCGCGTCTGTCTGAGGAAGTGGATCAGCGCGTTGCCGTACCACGACGAGTCGAGGACCAGAACGCCGCGGACGTCGGCGTGCGATAACAGCGCGAAGACGCCTTGATAGGGGGCGGCCCGCAGCAGGGCGGCGACTTCGTCGCAGCGGCTGGCGACGGGATCAAATACGGCACGAATCCGCACCCGATGCTGCAATTTTTCCAGCACCGGCCGGTATCGGTTTTCCCAGACGGGACCAAGACCGACAATGCCCAGATTGATCATTCGCCAAAATGTCTGCGGAGCCGCAAAACGAGGGTGGTTCGGAATCTGCGTAGCGCCGCTATCATAGACGGGCGTCTGTCCCGATGACAGCGGTTTTCCGCGGGCGGCGTGCCAACCGGCAAGCTCGCGGGGACCTTTTTGACGTCCATTGATGGTCGCGGGGGACGGGAATAAAATTCGCCGATCCGCCGCCACGCCTGCCCGCTCGGCTTTATTCAATTCTATCGGCGATAGGGAATGGACCGATGGACACTTCAGCCGCCGTCTTGAACAATGACCGCTCCGCCCCGGGTCAGCCGACGTTTGTCGAAGACGTGGAGATCGTCGGGCACATCATCGACAGCCTGATCCTCCCCAAGGTGCTCGACGAGATCATGAGCCTGGGCGGGCAGTTCGAGATCCGCGAGATCCGCATCGGCCAGAAGCGCAACGACCCGAGCTACGCCCAGCTGCGGGTGATCGGCGGCACTCCCGAACACCTCGAGCGTTTGCTCGCGGCCATCGGGCGGCACGGCGCCGTTCCGCTGCACCAGCAGGATTGCCGGCTGGTGCCGGCCGACATGGATGGGGCCTTCCCCGAGGGGTTTTACTCGACGACCAACCAGGACACGCAAATCCGCCTCAAGGGGAATTGGGTCCGCGTCCAGAAGCAGGAAATGGACTGCGGCGTGCGGGTCGACTTAGCCCATCTGAAAGCCGAGTGCGTGCCGATGATCGAGGTGCGCCAGGGCGATCTGATCGTGGTGGGACGGTCGGGCACGCGCGTCCACCCGACCGAACGCGACACGTCGGGGCACGATGCCTTCGGCTTCATGAACAGCAACGTCTCGAGCGAGAAGCCCAAGGGCATTACCGTGCGCGACGTGGCGGCCGCCATGCGCGAGGCCCGAAGTGGCAGCGGAAAGATCCTGGTGGTCGCCGGCCCGGCCGTGGTCCACACCGGCAGCCGCGACTACATGAGCCACCTGATCCGGCACGGTTTCGTCAACGTGCTCTTTGCGGGAAACGCCCTGGCGACGCACGACATCGAGCAGTCGCTGTATGGCACGAGCCTCGGCATTTCGATGACGCACGGACGGTCGATCGAGGAGGGGCACGAGCATCACCTGCGGTCGATCAATCGCATCCGCCGGCTGGGGGGCATTCGCCGGGCCGTCGAACAGGAAGTGCTGACCAGCGGCATCATGTATGAATGCATCCGCAACAACGTGCCCTTCGTGCTGGCCGGCAGCATCCGCGATGACGGTCCGCTGCCCGAGGTGATCACCGACGTGCTGGAGGCCCAGCGGCGGATGCGGCAGGAATGCGAAGGGGTCACCGTGGCGCTGATGATCGCCACGATGTTGCATTCGATCGCCGCCGGCAATTTGCTGCCGGCGCGGGTCAAGGTGGTCTGCGTCGATATCAACCCGGCAACCGTCACCAAGCTGACCGACCGCGGCACGTTTCAGACGATCGGCCTGGTGACCGACGTCGAGCCGTTTTTGCGCGTCCTGGTCCAGGAACTCGGGGTCGAGTGACTGCGTGACGCGCGCGGCCAAGGCTCGCGGGCAGGTTTCAACCGACTGCCTGGCCCGACCTACTTCGCCGGCGCGGGGACGTCGAGCCCGTATTGCGGAAGGTTGCCGAGCGGCTTCTTGCACTTCGGACAGGGAGTCTTGGCGATCTTTTTGGCGTCTTTGCCGCCGAGCTTTTCCTTGTCGCGAGATTCCTCGCTCACCACCAGTCCGCAGCCGGCGCACTTGTAGCCAATCACCTTCAGTTTGAAGCCCGGATCGTCTTTGTAGAACGGGATGTTCTCCAGGATTCGCAGCGGCTGGTTGCTGAAGTGGCAAAAGCGATCGGTGTAGACGTCTTCGAGCGGAACGCCGCAGTCGGCCCCCAGCCCGACGAGCCCGTAAAACTCTTCGAGGATTTTGGAGAATCGCCGGAATTCGGAGAGCGCGAACGACAGGAACTGCGGGTTGGGACTTTCGTCTTGCTTCGGCAGCCGCACGGCAATCCGGCCGTCGCCGAAGACCGGCACGCCGGCGAACATCGACTGCTCGGCCGAGACGATCGGCTGGACGATGCGGAACTGGGGAACCAGAGCCGCTGCGAAGAAGTAGTGCGCGGCGGCGGGAAGCTCCTGGCGGGGTTTCCCCTCGCTGAGATGGTGGACGACCGCGTCGCGCGTGGCGAACTTTTTCTTGTCGCCGCCCCCTAAGAGTCCTCCCTTCTTCGCGAGCTGGACGATCAGAATTCCGTCCGGGGCGAAGGCCAGGTCCGCCTCTTGGAAGTCTTTTAACAGGCTGCCCGGCTGCAGCTTGAGTTTCTTGAGGTCCACGCCATGGTAGTGGCAGTCGAGCATCCAGCGGGTAAACTCACCGGCCGAGATTTCGACAGCCTGCTCGCCGGCCTTCTGATCGGCGGCATTGACGGCGGCCGCGATGGCCGCCGACTTTTTTGCCTCCTCTTCCTTCTGGGCCTTTTCTTCGTCCCAGATTCCCGCGGGGACGAAGTAAACCTCTCGGCATTTCGGGCAGCGGCCGGTGCGGCCACGGTGGCGTTCCTGCACCTCGATGCAGTGCCCGTTGGGGCAGTAGACGCGGAAACCCGATTTCACGGGCGCGTCGGTCACCTTTTGCAGCCGCTTGCGGACGCCGGTTTCGGCCTCCTCGGCCAGAGCCACGCGGAGCAGTCCTTCCCCATGGGTGGCCGGATCGTCCCCAAAGGGGCTCTCGAATTCGTTCGCTTTCTTGGCGGCTTTGGCTTTTTTCTTTTCGTCCTCTTTTTTGGCGGCGTCCTCGTCTTTTTTCAACGCGTAGACCGGCGCGGATTGCACGATCTCATTCTGCATCGCGGGAGGCTCCGCGGCCCCGAGATCGAAATCCTCTTCATCGGGACTTTCGCGGATCTCCCCGGCAACTTCGAAGTCTTCATCCGCGTCGTCAGCCGGCATTTCGGGCGGCGGCGCGTTCTCGATCAGACGGCCGGAGTCGGTCACGGAACCGGCAAATGTCCCCGCATCGTGCTGAGCCTGGTTGATCTCGCTGTAGATCACCTTGGGCGGCGAAATCTGCATGCGCTTGTACGTCTCGGCGATCTGCGACTGCATGAATGTGCCGCAGTTCCAGCAGCGAACCAGTCCTTTTTTCACGAGTTCGTTACAGCCCGGGCAGGGGATTTCTTCTTCCGTCGGCTCGACGCGCGGCGCCATCGCCGGTTCGGCTGCGGCACGCTTTTCATCGAATACGAAGTTGCAGTTCGGGCACTGGGCCGTATCCGGCAGGACCAGCGACTTGCACGACGGACAAGCAATGATGGACACCGACATGTTCGGCCTCGACCCCGATTCAAAACCGGCTGCTCCCTGCCGC
>DASPSM010000450.1:0-3244 GCA_035623955.1 Planctomycetaceae bacterium | reverse complement strand
GTCGAGAGCCTTGTCGGCCGGCACGGCGACGTCCGGTATGACGCCCGTCCCCTCCCAGTCCGTCTTGGTGATCGGGTTGATCGCGCGGCCGTTCGGCACAAACATCAGGAAATGATCGCCGAGCGGAACAAGGCCGCCCGGATGCGCCCCGCCTCCCGTCGTCTGGCCGACCAGCACGGCTCGCTTCTGCGTTTGCAGATCGTAGGCAAATTCTTCGGCTCCCGAAAAAGTCCGCGGACCAATCAGGACGTAGACGTCCTTGCCCAGATAGCGCTTGCCGGCGACCTCCCGGCGCGTCCAATAATCGGTCGTCTTGTTTTCTCTGCGCGAATAGAGGCTGTTGAGGTGGACCGGCTTGCTGTCGAAGAAATAGCTGCACAACAACGCGACGCTTTCGGGTTCACCGCCGCCGTTGTGGCGCAGGTCGATAATCAGCGCATCGGTATTGGTCAATAAGTTCATGGCCGCGGCCGCGGGCTCCGCCGCGACGTCGGCGCCGAGGAAGCCGTCCACGGCCAGGTAGCCCACGTTGCCCGCCAGGCGCTCGACCTTGCGGTAACCCGCGTTCATCCATTGGCCCATCTGCCGCATTTCGGTTTTCATTTCCGGCGACGGCTCGCCGTCCGCACCGGCCGGCGGCGCGGGGAGCTTGTTGGTGCTGCAGGAGATCCGCAAGTG
This sequence comes from Planctomycetaceae bacterium, assembly GCA_035623955.1. GTDB lineage: Bacteria > Planctomycetota > Planctomycetia > Planctomycetales > Planctomycetaceae > DASPSM01. The sequence goes on along the minus strand of DASPSM010000450.1, from coordinate 2,566 downwards.
CTTGTCGTTGGACACGGCCTGCAGGTCCTTGGTGAGACGATCGGCCAGCGCCTGCCCGGTCTTGATTCCGGCATACGCCTTCTCGGCCTGGCGCTTGCGGACAGACTCGATCATCTTCGCCGCCGTCTCGGGGAAGACGTACTCCTTCTCCAGGTGCTTGAGGGCGTCATCGATGACGGCGTTGGACGCGGCCTCGTCGATCGGCAGCGGCGCCTGATCTCCCCCGATCATGAAGCGGACCTGGCCCTGGCACGGCCCGGGGACCAGTAAAGCCAAGACCGCGAGCAAAGCCCACCGCAACACACGACTGCGAACCATCGGCCACTCTCCTTCGAGAATTGTTCTATCCGGCAGGCTGGCTGCCTGGGCTCCGCGTGCCGACGTCGGTCGCGTCGACCGAAACGGTCGGCACCGACACAGCCTGCGCGGGCGGGGCCGCCAGTGTCGCCGGAGCGCTCTTTTGTCTGACGCAATGCTAGGCGGGAACCGGGGCGGGCTATTGAATGGAAATCAGCTTTTGGAACGGGCTGATCGGCGGGACGTCGACTTGCGATAGGCGGCCGGTGTCAGGCCAAGTTGCCGCTTGAACGTGCGAGTAAAGTGGCTCTGATCAGCGAAACCGGCCTGCAAAGCGACGTCGGCCAGCGGCGCGTCGCCGTCGGAAAGGGCGCGGCAGGCCAGCACAATTCGCTGCCGGCGCACGAATTCCCCCATCGTGCAGCCGAAGTGGCGGCGAAACGCGCTGGCGAGGTAACCAGGGTGAACGCCCGCCGCAGCAGCCACGTCCGAGAGGCACAACGAATCGGCACAGCGCTCGCGGAGCAGCTCGCTCACGCCTCGCAGCCAGCGGGGCGGCGCTGTTTCGCCGCGCGCCTGCCGGTCGGTGATCCCGAGCAGCTCGAGAATCATCCCTTCGACAATCAAAGGCGACGAGGCGTCGAAGTGCTCGAATTCGTCGAGGACGCGGACCGCGACACCCATTGCCGGGCCTGCGTTGCACTCGAAAGGCCGCTCGAGCGGGAGAGACGCCGCGGCGGATCCGCGGGACGACGCGCTGATCTCGATGTTAAAAGAGCAAACTTCCTCGCCGTCGACGTGCTCTGCGTGAACTTCCATCGGCGGATGGAAGGCGAGCATATTCGGGGCACAAAACCGCTTCCGGCCGCCGTATTCCTCGCGGTATGTGCCGCGGCGGATGAGGCAAAAGTAGGCCCCTTCGTGGCAATGGGGCGGCAAACGGGCGCCGGGCGGGTGCCGGGTCTCTGTCAGCGAGATTCCCGCACAAGCCTGACGGCGGACCACTTTCCCCAGAAAATCGCCCGGAGGCAGGCACTGGCACATGCAACGGTTCTCCCGCTTAGTTCTTCGCAGTCGCCCGAATTTCCTCGGCAAGAAGTTCGGCGATCTTCTGTTCTATGATCGACTTGCCCTTGGCCCCTTTTCCAGCCGAGAGAGCCGCGCACGCAGTAAGCGGTTCTTCTGCTTGTTCCTCTTCTTTGCGTTCAAAGCGTGCTTCTCCTTGCTGAAACCTCAGAACCGCTTACTTCGTGCGCGGCTCTTTGCGGCAAAATTATCACATTTGGGGGAAACTCCGACAATCGGCTTGACAGCCTTGCACGACTGTATTACAGTAGTAATGCACTTATGCAAGTCACCCCGCTGCAATTCGAGGTCCATCCCTCCTCCGGTGTGCCGATTTACCGCCAGATCATGGACCAGGTCCGGGCCCTGATCGCCGGCAAAAAACTCATCTCCGGCGACGTGCTCCCCAGCGTGCGGCAAATGGCGGCCGAGCTGGGCATCAACATGATGACGGTCTCCAAGGCCTACTCGAAGCTCGAGGCCGAAGGGGTCGTGAGCCGCTCGCGCGGCCAAGGGATGGTCGTCGACCAGGCCGACGTCGTCGGCACCGTTTCGGATCGGCGGCGCGAGTTGCAGCCCTTTGCCGAGCAGCTGGTCGTGCGCGGGATCCAGCTTTCCTTGAGCGACGAGCAGGTGTTGAGCGTGGTGCGGAATTCGCAGCGAGAGCTGCGCGAGAGTCAAACCGCCTAACCCCAAATCGAACCATGACAGAACCGATCATCGACATCCGCGGCCTGCAAAAAGCCTACGGCCGGCACCGGCCAAAATCGGTGCTCAAGGGGGTCGATCTGGCGGTCCAGCCCGGCACGGTGATGGGGCTCGTCGGCACCAACGGCGAAGGGAAGTCGACGCTCATCAAGTGCCTGCTGGGACTGTTGCGGCCCACTGGCGGGCAGACGCGCGTCTTCGGCGAAAATCCGTGGGACCTCAGCCCCGCGACCAAGGCCCGCATCGGCTACGTCCCGCAAGAGCCTGCACTTTTGCCCTGGATGACGGTGAGGCAGCAACTGGCGTACACGGCGGCCTTTTTTCCGAGTTGGGATGCGAACTTCGCCGCCGAACTGGTCTCGCAGTGGGGGCTGCCGTGGGACGAGCGGGTCGGCCCGCTGTCGCTGGGGCAGAAGCAAAAAGTGTCGCTCGTGCTGGCGCTGGCTCATCGGCCACAACTCTTGATCCTCGATGAGCCAGTTGCCAGCCTTGACCC
>DASPSM010000448.1:0-12735 GCA_035623955.1 Planctomycetaceae bacterium | reverse complement strand
GACGGCGCCAACGTCCTGCTGTTTCGCGCCGAATCGCCCGCCATTGCCGAGTCATTCGCAGCCGCGGACCCGTACGTCATGAACGGCATCGTCTATCGCTGGCGCGTGCGCCCCTGGCGAACCGTCGTCGGCAATGAAGCGGCTTGCCCGTTGCCGAGCTAGTCCGGACGATCGTGGTCAAATTGGGTGGCTGGGGTCGGCGTCCTCGCCGCCCCCAGTTTTTGGCGCATCTGGGGTCGAACCGCAGACGGTTCGACCCCAGCCACCCCGAGCTTGCCCTGCGGTGCGCACTACGGAGCCGGAAACGGTTTCGCTGGCGGCGTGTTGCTGGGCAGCGCGCGGCGGAAGAAGTCGCAAAAATTCCGCCACATGATGCCGTCGAGGTCGTCCTGGGAATAGCCGCGGCGGGCCAGAATCTCGGCGATTTTGGGCAAGTTGGCGATCGTGTCGAGGTCGTGCGGCGACTGCTCGGTGCCGAATCCGCCGTCGAGATCGGTCCCCAGCCCGCAATGCTTCGCGTTGCCGACGAGCTGGCAGATGTAGTCGGTGTGATTGACGACGTCTTCGAGCGACACCGTCTCGGGCGAGCTGACGCCGCGGATCCAACCGGGATTGAGCATCCAATTGTCAAACGACGCGCCGATGACGGCGCCGCGCGCGACAAGAGCTTTGATCTGTTCATCGGTGAGCTGGCGATCCCCCGGCACGAGCGCCCGGCAGTTGTGATGGCTGGCGAGAACCGGGCCGCCGAAAATATCGAGGGCCTGCCAGAACGATTTGTCGGCCAGGTGTGTCGCGTCGAGGATCAGGCCGACGCGGTCCATTTCTTTGAGCAGGGCCGGTCCCTGTTCCTTCAGGCCGCCGTCGCTGCCGGTGCCGTGACAGTAGTAATCGGGACCGTAGTGCGCCGGGCCAAGCGCTCGCAGACCGGCCGCGAACCACTCCGCGACGTGCTCCGGCCGCAGGATCGACCAGCTCCCCTCCATGCTGAGGATGAAGCCAATCGGGCACGAGTCGGAATTCTTTCGCCACGCCCGGACGTGATCGTCGAGCGACTCGCGATCGGAAAGTTCGCGCAGATGTCCGGCGGCGACCATCGCCCGGTAATAGGCGAGCTGCCCGCAGCTGGCCGCGAACGCCGCCTCACGCGACTGATAAAACGTCAGCGCCTTGTTGGATCGGTGCAGCCGGGGCAAGAGCGTGGCGACGATCGTGCCCACGCCGCCGCGACGCAGCTCGGACCAGGAAACAGTGTTCGGCCCGGGGAAAGCGCCTTCCAAGTGCTTTTCAAATTGCCGGATCTCAGCAACGGGCAACATCAGGTTGCGGTTGTAATCGCACGCATTCCAGGCCATGTCGAGATGGGCGTCGAAGATCATCGCTACGAAAAGTCCCCCGCTCTAAAGAGCCGCGCACGCAGTAAGCGGTGTATTCCTCAAATGTGCGGCGCATTATTCCCGCGCAGCTGATCAATGGCGGCAAAGACGAGCGCCCCCCAGCCGACGAGAAACAGCGTGCCGCCAATAGGCGTGACAAAGACCCAATACGTGGCACCGGTCAAGGTCAGCGCGTAGAGGCTGCCTGAAAAGAGCACGATGCCGAGCAGAAAGCACCACCCGGCCAGGTCAAGCGCTCGTCGCCGGGTCGCGCGGGCCGCCGCCAGGCCGACGGCAAGCAAGGCCAGCGAGTGATACATCTGATATTCGGCCCCGGTCTTGAAGTCCTGCAAGTACTTCCACGACGCCGGGACTTCGAACCCGGCCGTCTTCTTCGGAGCAACGTCCCGATACTTCTTCGCGAAAAAGTCATCGAGACCGTGGGCTGCGAAGGCTCCGAAGGCGACAGCCAGTCCGCCGAGCAGAGCGCCGATCCGAAACCAGGGAAGCATTGCTCATTGTCCGCAATGAATGGGTGGCACTGGCGGCTTGTCCGCCAGTGTTTTGTTCGGCGGGCTAGCCGCATTACATTTTACTCGCGCCCATGCAGCTAGCCTGCGAGATAAGACACGGGCGAACAAGCCGCCAGTGCCACCCCCGAGGTGATACGGCGTCCAGCAAGTGGGCTCAAAACAGGGCCGCCAGCCGGCGACCTTCCGCCAGCCGCCAGGGGCGTCCGGTGATGTCGCGGATCTCGTGCAGCGGATCGAGGCCGAAGGACGAAAAAATCGTCGCGGCCAGATCGCCCGGCGACACTGGATCGGTCGCCGGGTACGCCCCGATTTTGTCGCTGCTGCCGAGCACGCGACCGCCCTGGATTCCGCCGCCGGCCAGAATCACCGAATAGACGTGGGGCCAGTGATCGCGGCCCGCGCTCTGGTTGATCCGCGGGCTGCGTCCGAACTCCCCCTGGGCGACGACCAGCGTGCTGTCCAAAAGGCCCCGCGCGTCGAGGTCTTCCAAGAGAGCCGACAGGGCCTGATCGGCCGGCGGCAGCAAGTGGTCGCGATGCCGGGGGAAGACGCTCTGGTGACTGTCCCAGTTCGCGTCCTGCCCGTTGTAGATCCGATCGTTGACATTCACATACCGCACGCCCGACTCCACCAGCCGGCGGGCCAGCAGCATGCTCTGCCCCAGCGTGTTGCGGCCGTAGCGATCGCGCAACGGGGCCGGCTCCTTGGCGATGTCGAGGCTGCGCCGCACGGCCTCCGAGCGCAACAGTGCGAATGCCTTGCCGTAGTATTCCTCGACCGATTTGCGGCCACGGGTCTCCGGCGGGCTGGCGGCCTGGTGGTCGATCACCGACATCAATTTGTTGCGGACCTTGAGGCGATCGGCCGTGACGTCGCCCGGCAACTTGAGGGCCGAAACATCGAACTGGGCCCCGTTGGGGTCGTCGGTGATCTGAAACCGCTCGTACGACGGGCCCAAAAATCCGGCCGTCTGCCCCGGCAACTGCACCACGTTGACCATCACGTGGGGCAACGCCACGTGTGGCAGGCCGATCGGCGACTCGGGCATTAAATAGCTCAGCACCGCGCCATAGCTGGGGAAGCTGAGGGCGTCGTCGTCCAAAAGCTCGAGGTCGCCCCGCAGCGGCGTCCGCCCGCACATCGCTTCGACCGCGGCCGCGTTATGGTTGGTCATCGGGTGATGCATGCTGCGGATGATCGACCACTTGTGGGCCACCCGGGCCAACCGGGGGAGATGCTCGCAGACCTGGATTGCCGGGGCCGTCGTGCCGATCGGATTGAATTCTCCCCGGACTTCGCGCGGGGCTGACGGCTTCATGTCCCAGGTATCGATGTGACTGGGGCCGCCATAAAAGTAGACAAAAATGCACGATCGGATCGGCGTTCGCCCGGGCTCCCCAGGTCGGGAGGCCCGGCGAGCCCCCGTATTTTCAGCCCGCAACAACATCGAGGGGAGATTCAGCCCGAGGGCCGCACCAACTCCCGTCTGCAGCAGGCTCCGGCGGCTCAGCGAAGCCATTGGGCCGGCCGAGTCGGTGTGCGGCTCGATTCCCAGGGACGGTTTGGGGATTCCCATCGATGCATCCCTTTGGACGGTCGGCGGGCAAGCAGGGCGGCGGGCAGGGGGCAAGGGGGCGGGCAGCGGTCAGGCGGGACCAACGCATCAGCCAACGTTAATAGGATATCACCACCGCCTGCCCGCGCAAAGCTCGCCGGGCGTCGCCCCGCTGCGTCCGAGGGTCGGCTATGCTGAGATCCAGAGGTTCCCGAAAGTGGTCCGATCGAAAGAGACGCCTGGCGAGAAGGCCATTCGCAAGCAGATCGACCTGTGTCGCGTGGCGGCCGGGCAGAAGGTTCGGCTTGCCGATTACGACACCGAATGGGGGGGCGGCGACCTGAGCGATCGCCGCACCCGGAAAGAGCTCGAGTCGCTTCTGACCCAGGACGTCGGCCGCCTGGCCAAGGCGCAGGACCTCCTCTATGCCTCGTCGTCGTGGGCTCTGTTGGTCGTTTTGCAGGCGATGGACGCGGCGGGCAAGGACAGCACGATCAAGCACGTGATGTCGGGCGTCAATCCGCAGGGATGCCAGGTCTACTCGTTCAAGCCGCCGTCGGAGGAGGAGCGAAAGCACACCTTTCTGTGGCGCTGTGCCAAGGCCCTGCCCGAACGGGGGCGGATCGGCATCTTCAACCGCTCGCACTACGAAGATGTGCTGGTCGTCAAGGTGCATCCCGAACTTCTGACGCCGCACCACATCCCCGGCGGCAAGCCAACCAAGGAATTCTGGGAGGCCCGCTACGACGACATCAATCAGTTCGAGCGGCACCTCACTCGCAACGGCACGCGGATCGTCAAGCTGTTTCTGCACGTCTCGAAGAAAGAACAGCGCAAGCGGTTCCTCAAGCGTCTCTCTCAGGCGAAGAAATATTGGAAGTTTTCACCCGACGACGTGCACGAGCGACGATTCTGGGATGCCTACGTTGACGCCTACGAAGAGTGCCTGAGCCGCACGAGCACCGAGTGGGCCCCCTGGCACATCATTCCGGCCGACCACAAATGGGTGACGCGGGCGCTGGTCGCGGAGATCATTTCGCGCGAAATCCATAAACTCGATCTGCACTATCCGAAGGTCGACAAAGACCTCCAGAAGCAGTTCGACGAGGCCCGCGGCCTGCTCGAGCAGAAAAAGATTTAGCACTTCCGGGGCGAACGACGCCAGGCTCGGGCCCGTTTTGCGCTCCCCACGATCGCGTACGCTCGGACGCTTTAGCACGGCTATTCCGGTTCCAACGGCCTTGCCATCCCCGGCCTGCCGGGCGGGGTGCGCCAGCTCTTACGATGCTCACTTTTCGCCACGCGGACCAGCCTCGGCGAGCCATCGAATCTTCACACGTGAGCTAAATTTGTGTGCGGGACGGGCCAACCGCGCCGGCTGCGCCGGGAGTGCGCTGCGTCCAATCGTTTGCCGAATGCCGAGGATAGGATGGGTTCGCCCGCCGTCGAGACCCCCACCGATCTCAAGCAACTCCCCCTCCGAGCGCTGGTCGCTTATGCGGTCCGCTGCGCCCGGCGGGTGCAATCCGAATATGCGCCCGACCCGGCCAACCCCGAGACGGCCGCGTGCATCCAGGCGATCGATAACGCGATCAAGATCGCCGAGCTAGTCGCGTCGGGCGAAGATCCCACTCCGGACGCTTTCGCCCAGGCCGAGGAAGCGGCTGTCAAGGCGATGATGCTCGTCAGCGGCGAGGAGAATGGTAACTCCGCCGCGGCCTACGCCGCCAATGCCGCCTACGCGGCGATCGACGCGGCCGCGGCCGTGCGCTCGGTGGCCGACGGCGAGGATCTCAACGCGGTGGGCGAAAAAGTCGCCGACGCCGCCGGGATCGCTTTCGACGCGGCCGCCGCCATTCGAGACGACGTTCCGCGCGCGGCCAGGCTCGACTGGGAGATGCTCCACCGGATGCATCTCGGCAAGTTCCCGGCAGTGGGCGAGAAGGTCAATCCCGCTGAGAGCGGCATCCTGGGAGCGCTATTCCGCAAGGCTCCCGCCGGCTCGAAAAAGAAGGGGGCCAAGGCGGCCGCCGCGCCAGCCGCCTCCGAAGACGAGCCAAAGAAGTCCGAGCCGGTCAAACAATCGTCGCCCACGGACGATCTGGCCGCCACGTTCAAGCTGCGAGAAGCGGCCGAGCTGCTCCGCGCCCGGCAGGAAGACCTGTGCGCGTTCGAGGCGAAGCTCGAGGACGATCGGCGGGCTCTCGAAGCGGACCGCCAATCGCTGACGGGGGCCCAGACCGCACTCGAGTCGCAGCGCGCCGACCTCGAACGCCAGGCCGCCGCGCTCGACCTGGACCGCGCCCGGGGGATTAACGACGCCCAGGCCGCGGCGGCGGCGGCCGAAGCGGCGGCGCGGCTCGAGCAGCGGCAAAACGAGCTTGCGCAGAGCCAGTCGCAGCTGGAAGCCGAGCGGGCCCGCCTTGCCGAAGAGCGCTCGAGCTTTCTGGCCGAAATCGAGCGCTTGCAGTCGGAAAAAGCCCAACTCGAAAAGGAGCGCGAATCGCTGGGCCAAAAGGCGTCCCAGAGCCAATCGGACGAGGATGAGCTCCAGCGACGCAAAGAATCGATCGAAGGGGAGCGGGCCGGCATCGCCGCGGAACGCGAAAAGCTCCTGGCCGAGATCGAGCGGCTGCAGCGGGAGCGAGCCGAGCTGGAGAACGAGCGCGAATCGCTCGGCCAGAAGGCGGCCCAGAGCGCGACGATCAAGGCCGACCTCGATCGCCAGAAGGAAGCACTCGAAGACGAACGCGAGCGGCTGGCGGGACAGACCGAACTGCTCAAGGCGGACTCGGAGAAGCTCGCCGAGCGCTCCAAGGAGATCTCCGAGCGCGAAGGGCACATGCGGGCTCTGCAGGCGCGACTCGACGAAGAGCGGACGACGCTGGTCGTCAAGGCGGAGCAAGCCGAGCGGGCGGCCATCGAGCTGCGGGAAACCTCGGAAAAAATCAAGCAGGAAAAGCAGCAGCTCCGCGCGCAGCAGGACGAGCTCCGCACGCGCCGCGACGAGCTTTCGGCCGCCGAGCAGGCGCTCGCCGAGGACCGCGAGACGCTGAACACCGAAGTCGAGCGATTTCGCGACGAGATGGAGCAGGCTGAGGCCGTCCGCGAGAGCGTCGCGCAGCGGGAGCAGCAGCTGCAGGTCCGCGAGCGCGACATCAACTCGCGCGAGTCGTCCCTGAGCGAGCGGCAAAAGCAGATCGACCACGCCCTCGAGGCCGCGCAACTTCGCGAGGCGGCCACCGCCAAGGAGCGAGCCGAAACCGAAAAGCTGCGTCGCGACGTCGAAGACCGCCGGCGCCAACTGGACAAGGAGCTGGCGGAGTTTCAGCTGCAGGTCAACCACGTCGAGTCCGAGGCGGCCCGCATCCAGGTCGAACGCGACGAGCTTTCGGCCGCGCACGACGACATTCGCGACCAGCGGGCCGCCGTCGAGTCGGCCCGCCAGCATCTGGAGCACGACCGGCAAAAATTCCGCGAGACGTCCAAGGACGTCGAGCGCGACAAGAAAAAGTGCGCCGAGGTCCGGGCCCAATACGAGGCCGACCAGAAGCTGCTCAAGATTGGTCGCGAAGAACTCGAGGCGGCCCGCTGCGAGCTGCGGCAGCAGCACGAAAAATTCGAGGCGTCGCGCCTGGCCTACATGGAGGAGCGGGCGCAGGTCGCCAAGAAAGAGGCCGACATCCACAAGGCCCTCAAGCAGCTGCGCGACGAGCGCAAGCGGCTGCAGCCGGGCGAGGATGCGCTCTCGACCTGGAGCCTCACCCAAACCCCCAAAGAGACCGTCGCCGACCTGCAGGTCCTCCTGAGCCGGCTGCACGAGGAGCGAACGCGGCTCAAAATCGAGCGGGAACAGCTCGCGGAGGTCTTCGCGCTCATCAGTCGCGCGGGAGTGCTGGGAGGCTCACGCACCGCCAAGAGCGGGTCGCGACCCGACGCCCCGCAGCGGATCGATGGCCCGCGGCTGCGGATGGTCCTCGAACCGGGTACGGCCTCGTCGTCGAAGCTCTCCGACCTGTTGACCGAGCTTTCGGCGCTCGACCGCCTGCTCGGCGGCCCGGGCGTCGAGTTCGTCGTCAGCGAGTGCCGCCTCTGGCAGCCTTCCGCACTCGCCAACCGGGCTGGTTTGGAGCGGCCGGCCGGCGGGGCGCGATCCGATGTCAACGCGGGGACAGCGGCGGACCGTTCATTCGTCGAGATCTATGCCGTCCCGCAGAAAGGCGCCGGCGATGCCAACGCCAAGTTCAGCGCGTCGCATTTCGACCGCTTCACCGCCGGCCTGTTTATGGTGCTGCGGCTCGACGCGGGACAGGCCAACTACTTCGAGCTGGCCGAACCGGCTTCGCGGGAACATCCGTCGTACGTGCTGGCAGCCGACGCGGCCCTCCGCGCGAGCCGCAAGCCCCGCTCGAGCGAGAGCGCGGGAGACAAACCGGCTGCGAAAGAGGCCTCGGTCGACGGGATCAACCAGCAATTGCAGAAAATCGAGGATCTGCGCCGCCAGTTCGAACGGGAAGATTCGCTGATCCTCGAGCTGGCTCCGGCCGTCGATCTTCCCGCCGAAGAGAGCCCCGCGGCACCGGTCGCCGCCCCGATCGTCGTCGCGCTCTCGAAGCCCCGAGTCACTCTGACGTCGGGGCTCGTCGCAGCCGCGGCAGCGCTCGTGGCGATCATCTGGTGGTTCGCCCGCGGATTTTAGTGCGACTTGTCACACCCGACGCGACGGCACGACGAGGCCGGCTTTAGTTCATTTGCGCGCGGCGCAGAGTCTCCGAGGCCAGCGCCGCCAGGGCCGACTGGTAGGCCGCGCGATACAGCTCCTCTTGCCAGGCGAGTTTTTCTTTCGAGAGCCCTTGCCGAAGCTCCGGCGGAACAGGCGCGAAATTGGCCGGGGGCGCCAGCGGATTGTGGAAGCCGGAGGGATTCTGCGTCATGCTGTGCTCCGCGAGCTGTTCGTCTTCCGCTGCCGCGAGATAAGCGCTGATGCGGTTGGTGGCCATCGTGAAGCTCCTGGCGACTTGCGCGTTCGAACAGACGTCGTCGATCTGTGGGCGGGCTGAAAAACGATTCGCGAGACGGAAGCTCCCTCCGCGGCCGGGCAGTCAAAAAAAAGAGGCCCGCGGACGGGTGTCCGGGGCTCTTGGCGTTTTCTGGTTTCCAGCGCGATAGCGTCACCGCGCCGCGAGAGCCCCGGAAAGGTTCTGGGGACACCGACACAGGCACGCTTTTGTGAGGGTGCAGTCCATACGAAGTTCATTCGTCCGTAGCGGGTCTCCAAACGCAGTTTTGTCGCTAGGACCGCTAGTGTTGAGCCCAGGTCAATTGAAAGTCGCCGCTTTAAAAGCTATAAGTCCTACGGTCTACCATCGTTGTGGTGGCTTTAACGGAGTTTTTGCCTTACCGGGTTTTCCGGTGGCACGTGTCGAGCCTCGTGCGCTGCCGACCGAGCGTCGGCCGCAGCGCGCCGAAGTTCCCATGCCGGCTCGAGAGTTGCGTCCTCCCAGAGGCGCGGCTTTGCCAGAGCGGCCCTTTGAAAGGAGTCGACTCAATGTCCAGTACGATGGTCTTGGAGCGGGGACTGTTCTTTGGTGCGGCCGGAGCATCCGCCGTCTCACCCGCCCCGGCCGGAATTGCGGCCGGCGCCCCGGCAACAGGCTGGTGCGTCGTTCCCCGCTGCACGATGAAGATCGAAAAGTGCACCGGCGGGTTCAAGATTCACTGCCACTGCGAAGACGACGTGGCCTGCCACACGCTGCACCACCTGTGCGACGCGCTGGCCGGCGGCCTTTGCTCGTGCTGCTGCACGCTCAACGGCCTGTGCGTCTGCCAGTGCAATCTGACCTGCGGCATCTGCAAGTGCGAAAACACCAAGGACGGCTGCTGCATCACCTGCACCAGCGGCGACAAGGCGTGCTGCGCGATCCTGCAAGCGTGCTGCGCGACGTTGCAGTGCTGCCTCGAGCAAGGCTGCTGCTGCTACGTGTGCTTCAACAGCACGCCCTGCTGCTGCGGCACCTGCTGAGCCTCTGAAGCGTTCGCGGACTGAAATTCTCGAACGAGTCCCCGACTCGATCGGTCGGGGACTCGTTGTTTTATGCGCGCTGACGTAGGGTGTGCCGGGTCGGCCGCAGGCGGACGCAGTCACCCCAATTCTTTTGCAAGACGGGAGTTTGAACCACCACGTCACCAAGAGCACCAAGGGGAGAACAATCTGCCTGGCCTGAAAACCTGGTGCCCTTGGTGACTTGGTGGTTCCAATCATTCCCAGACTGGAATTCAGTCGCGAAGCTGCCCAGCCCCGTGTCCCGTCCCATGCCACCGCACGCCTGCCGGGGATCTTGTTTTCCCTATAGTGAAAAAGGATCCCCACCCCGGCAGGGATCCTTTTTTCGTCCCCGGCGGGGATCCTTTCCCCGCCGGACAGAAACTGATCGAGCCGCGTCGACGAAGCGCCGAACGCGCAGGCGCGGTCATACCCATCGCGCTGTTTCGCTTCTGGATCGCACCTTTCTTTCAACGAGAAAAAACTCTCTAGATCCATTCAGCCATAAAACGGCGATTCATCCAATACCAGTTTCTTGAGATTTTTGCTCGACCGGCGGTGGCCGGGCCGAGGCCTTGCCTCAAGGAGGTACGTCAGGGCAGGACTCGGATCGTCCGCACAAAGTCAGCCCGCATAGATCGTGCCTGCCTCGACGAAACAGAGCGGGTTGTGCCACTTGTCTTCGGCGTAGAACGATCGCTCGCCCCACGGGCGCACGCTGATCTGGCCCCCGGGCTCTCCATGGACGTTCTCTTGCGACAGGCATCCGAGAGACTTGGCACGCTCATAGAGCGCGTCCAGATCGTCCACGACAAAGTAGAGTGCCTTTGCTGCCGGATGTGGCGTGCCGACCGACGACACATCGACGATCTGCAGCGTGACGGGACCGCAGTTGAAGTAGCAGCGAGCGCCCGCCTGCAGACGCCCAACGGTGCCAAACAAGGTTCCGTAGAACTCAGCGGCTTGATCGAGGTTCCCGACCTCGACATTGATGCGAAACAGACTTGGCACGTCGGCCGACTCGTGTCCGCCGCTCTTCGTCGCTCCACTTTTGTTCTTTTCCAGAGCCATTTCTTGTCTCCCGAGTTGAGAATCACGAAGCGAGTTCGGCAAGTTATGCGTCAGCCCGGAGGTTTGGCGAACCACGCGAGCCAATCACGCACGAGGTTCAAGCGACGACGTTCGAGGATGTATCGGCGAATTCGCCCCTCTTGCTCGTGACGCAACAGCCCGGCCGACTCGAGGATCTTGAGATGCCGCGTTGTAGTCGGCCAGGCGTGCTTGAACGTGTTGGCAATCTCTCCGGCCGTCAGCGCCCCCCCTTTGAAGTAGACCGTGAGCAAGATCCGCCGCCGCGCCGGATGCGCGAGGGCCGTGAAAATCGCCTCGTAGGCGTCTTCACGCTTGCTCGATCTGGAATTGGCCACTCACCATTATTTAGCAGAAGCGCTAAGTATTAGCAAGCGAGGCATGTCGTGATTTTCATTGCTGGGTGGCACTGGCGGCTTGTCCGCCAGTGGTTTTATCGAACGAAGGAAGACACTCGCGGACAAGCCAGTGCCACTCGACGCACGCGAAATCTAAGCACCCGGAGGCTTACGCCCCCGGCTCGCCGGGTCTCACGTCGCTTAGCGGTTGAACAAGAACCCCGGGCTGTTGATCAGGGCCCACATCAGGTCTTGGGCCGCCTCGGCCGGTTTTTTTACCTCGGCGAGGTAGGCTTCGGCCTTTTTGGACTCGTCGGGCGTCGGCAGGCGGCACAGCACCGAGAGGTAGACGTCCTCGACGAGCGCCTTGGGCTTAGCCCCTTCCGCCACCCGGCGAGCGATCAGGCCATTCGGATTGGCGATCGCGTCGGAGATCGTTGGGCCGTTGATCAGGCTCAAGGTCTGGCCCAGGCTGACGGCGCTGGTGCGTTCGCACTCGCAGGGTGACTCGCGCGGGGCGCGGCCGAACATGTCGAGGAAACCGACGTCGATTTGCGGGTCAGGGAGCTGGGCGGCGCGGAAGCCGGGGGGCGCTCCGGGAATGTTGAACGGGGTGCCGCTGGCCACCATCAGGCCGTCGAACAGCTCTTCGGCAGTCAGCCGCCGCGGATACGCGTGGGAGAAGTTCGATCCGTCGTCGGTGTTCCACTCGTTCGTGCGGTACGTGCGCTGGTAGGTGTGCGAGCTGACGATCGTGCGAACGAGGTGCTTGAGGTCGAAGTTGTGGGCGATGAAGTCAGTCGTCAGCGCATCCAATAGCTCGGGGTTCGATGGCGGGTTGCCGGCACGGATATCGTCGACCGGATCGATGATGCCGCGACCGAGGAAATAACTCCAATAGCGGTTGACGAGGCTCTTGGCGAAGTACGGGTTGTCCTTCGAGGTCAGCCAGCGAGCCAGCTCCATCCGCCGGTCGCTCGTGCCGACGTCCATGCCGGCGTAATGAAAGGGAAACGACGCGTTGACGGCCGTGTTGGTCCGCGGATTGACCACCGTCTCGGGAGCCTTCAGCGTGTAGACGACCTCGTCGTCGGCCGAAGCGCCGGGCGCGCGGCCGACTGTCGAAAAGTAGGCCGACAGCTCGTAATACTGTTGCTGGGTCCATCGCTCGAACGGGTGGTCGTGGCACTTGTTGCAGTTGAAGCGAATGCCCAGGAAGACCTGGGTCATGTTCTCCATCACGACGCCCGGCTCGCGCGCGATGCGGTAGTAGTTCGAGGCTGGGCTCTCCAGCGAATGGCCGCTGGCGGTGATCAGGTCGTAGACGAACTTGTCGTAGGGCCTGTCGGCCATCAGTGACTGGCGGATCCAGTTGCGGAAGGCCCAGACCCCTTTTTCCGAGATGTACTTCCGCTTGTTGAGCAACAGGTCGCTCCACTTGAGCGTCCAGTGCTCGACGTAGGCCGAGCTGGCCAACAGCTCCTCGACTTTGGCCTGCCGCTTGGCTCGCGAGTCGCGAGTATCGGCCAGGAAGGCTCGCGTCTGTTCGAGGCTCGGCGGCAGGCCCGTCAGGTCGATCGAGATGCGGCGAAGGAACTCGGCGTCGGAGCACAAGTCCGAGGCCCAGAGCTTCATCTTCACCAGCTTGGAGTCGACCAGCTTGTCGACGAAGTTGAACTCGGGACTCGTCTTCCAGGCGTAACCTTCGCGGGTGCCGATGACCGTCAGCGGCGCGACGGCGTATTGCCCTTCGTAGCGCACGAGCGCGGCCGCCTCGCCGCGGCGGACGGCTTCGACCTGC
>DASPSM010000446.1:0-2524 GCA_035623955.1 Planctomycetaceae bacterium | reverse complement strand
GTGGGGTCGCGGGGGCTGCCCGGGGCGACCAGGAATTCGGCGGGGACCGGCACCGTTTGCAGCGACTGCCCGTGCTTGCCGAGCAGGATCGTGTTCGGTTCGGTGAGGCGATAGACGGCGGAGCCTTCGCTGCCGTTGACTTCGGCCCATTCCCAGCCGAAGCCGTTGTTGTAGTGGCCCTTCATCAGGGTGCTGCCTTCCCACACGCCGACCGCCCCGCTCTTGAAGCGGCCGATGAGGGCCGACCAGTCGTCGACCTCCGAGGGCGGGCACGGCGAGCCGTCAGCCATGCGATCGCGCGGGGCGAAGCGCGCGACCGCTCCGCAGACGGCTTCGATCGGGCCCAAGAGATCTTGCGCGAAGTCGATCCGGTGGATCGTCATGTCGAACAGGTCGCCGGCCCCGGCACGCTTCTTGATCTGCCGCCAGCCCCAGCTCGTCTCCGGCAGATCGAGAAATCGCTGGCTGCGGAAGTGCCGCGGCGTTCCGAGCGCTCCCGTCGCGATCAGATTCTTGAGGTAGCGCATCGAGGGGGCGAAGCGGTAGGTGAAGGCGGTCATGTGCCGCACGTTTTTGGCGCGGGCCGCCTCGTTCATCTCGCGCGCTTCGGCATAGTTGAGGCCCAGCGGCTTTTCGCACATCACGTGCTTGCCCGCCGCAATACACGTCAGCGCGATCGGTCGGTGCGTGTCGTTCGGCGTGGCGATGATCACTGCGTCGATTTCGGGATCGGCCGCGATCGCCCGATAATCGGGCGTCGTCTTGATCGGCCCCCCCGTGTTAATCGACCACTGAGCCTGTCGCTCTTCCAGCAACTCTTCGTTCGGATCGCAGGCGGCCGCCAACTCGACCCGCGGATCGATGCGGATGCCGGGCACATGGTGATAGTCGGAGACGGCCCCCGCTCCGATGATGGCGATCCGCACTTTGTTCGGCATCAGCTGGTCTTTCCTCGAAGATTAGTCAAACAACACCGAATTCCGAAATGGGCGGCCGAGCGCAACTTCTCGAATCGCTCGCAAAGCAGAGATATCATAAGGAAATACCCGGCGGCGAGTGACCGCACCCCAATCGCGGCGCTCGCTGCTCAAGCGGACGTGCCTTGATGCCGCGGTTTGACCAGCTCGCTCAGACACATGAATTCTCGCCCCCGCCGGCGCCGACCGCGTCGAGCCTGCGCGACCGCGTAGCGCTCATCGAAACGGGCCAACCCGGCCATCCGAGCGAAGACCTCGTCGCTTGGGCCCAACGCCTGAGGACCGTCTGCGCCATCTTCTGGGCGGGCTTCCTCACCTTTTTCGTACGGAACATCGTCGCCGACTCGATCAGCGGCCCGATGCGCTGGCTGTGGGGATTCATCTTTGGCGTGCTGGGGCTGGCGACGGCGCTGCTCGCATTCTGGAAATGGGGACTGAAGGTCGACGAATGCGCCCAGAAGCACGGCCCGCCGCTGACTTGTCGCCGGCTCCTCTTCACCGAGCTGCTTCTGTTTGGCGGGACTGTGGTTTATTTCGCCGCCCAGATCCACATTCTGGCGGTCCGACCCATCGATCCCAACTGGATCGTGTTCAACGTGATGAGCAGCATGACCTGGTGCTGCGTGCTGGCCTTCGTCTACGCGATGATTGCCGCCGATTCGCGGCCCCGCGCGCTGGGCATCGTGACGTTGCTGTTGGCGACGCCCGTGGCCGTCGTGATTTTCGAGTGCGGCCGGTCGGCCAACTTTGCAGAAACCGTCAACGCCAACATGGTCACGATGATGGTCCTGACCGCAGCCGTTTGTTGGGGAGCGCTCTTCTATTGGATCTTCCGTCTCGATCGGCTCAAGCAGGAAGCGGCGAGGGCCCATCGCTTCGGCCACTACCGGCTCAAGCAGCTCATCGGCCGCGGGGGGATGGGCGAGGTTTACCTGGCCGAGCACACGCTGTTAAAGCGTCCCTGCGCGCTCAAGCGAATTCGCCCGGGCCACGACACCGACCCCACGACGCTCGCGCGTTTCGAGCGCGAGGTCCGCGCGACGGCCGAGCTTTCGCACCCGCACACCGTAGAAATTTACGATTACGGCCGGGCCGGCGACGGCACGTTTTACTACGTCATGGAGCTGTTGTGGGGGCTGACGCTCGAAGAGCTGGTCCACAAGCACGGCCCGCTGCCAGCCGCGCGGGCCGTCTATCTGTTGCGGCAGGTCTGCGACGCGCTCGAAGAAGCGCACGCCGCCGGCTTGATGCACCGCGACATCAAACCGGGCAACATCTACGCGGCCCGGCGGGGCGGCGAATACGATTTCGTCAAGCTGCTCGACTTCGGGCTGGTGAAGGGAGTCGCGCGGAGCGATCAGCCGGCACTCTCGCGGGCCGAAACGGTGGTCGGCTCGCCGCTCTACATGGCGCCGGAACAATCGCTCAACGTGCAGACGTCGGACGTGCGAGCGGACATTTACTCGCTGGGGGCGGTCGGTTACTTCCTGTTGGTCGGGCATCCCCCGTTCGTGGCCGAGAATCCGCTGGAGGTCATGATCTCCCAC
>DASPSM010000445.1:0-19145 GCA_035623955.1 Planctomycetaceae bacterium | reverse complement strand
CCTGCTAAAATTTCATCATTTTTTTGGGAAAGGGACGAAGATGAGAGTTCGGAGGAAAGGGTTCACGCTGATCGAGCTGCTCGTGGTCATCGCGATTATCGCGGTGTTGATCGCGCTGCTGCTCCCAGCCGTGCAGGCGGCGCGCGAGGCAGCCCGTCGCACGCAGTGCCGCAACAACCTCAAGCAAATCGCGCTGGCCGAGCACAACTACCACGATGTGAACAAGACTTTCACGCCAGCGATCCTGTACGTCTTCAACAATTGCTGCCATGCCATTTGCTCCTGCGGCGTCCCATCGGGCTGGAGCTGCGGGTGCGGCGGCAGCAAAGGGGGCTATTTACTTGGTGGTCGGCCTGGCTACAACTGCATGAACGTGCACACCTGGGGCCAATACCTGCTTCCGTTCGTGGAAGCAAGCAACGTTTCCAACCGCATCTGCAACAATGCGCCCCTCTTCTCGCCGATTTGCATTCCGGCGCCCACGCCTCAGAAGTTCACCGCGCTCAACTCAGGTTGCCCGTGCCTGGACCCGTGCTCCGCGGTGCGGCCACTGGCGGCCGTGGTTCCAAGCTTCGTTTGTCCTTCGGCGCCGCGCACCACGAATCCGTTCATCGAGAAAACGCAGTGCTGGAACTGCCATTTTACATGCTGGTCGAATTTCACTCGACTGTCGGGCGCCAGTGACTACCAGGCCATCAACGCTTACCACCACAACGTTTGTTGTTGGAATCAACAGAACGGCGGTCCATGCCTCACCAGTCACGGCGTCGATCGGCGCCCCGGCATCATGATTTGTCCCAGCGACTGCCCGCCTGCCGTCTCCATCGACATGGTCACCGACGGCACTTCATCCACGATCCTTACGACCGAAATTGCAGGACGACCGTGCCTGTGGATCCGAGGTGGCTGCGGGACCTATCCGCCCGGCAAACAGAGCGGCCGTTACAGCATCATCCGGTGCGCCGGAGGCGCCTGTCCGGGGTGTGCTTTCACCGTGAGTAACCCGGGCGGGTGCTGGGGCTGCGTCAAGAACGCGGAGTCGTGGGTCGGAGGGAGCAACTTCTACGGAACGTGGCCGATGCCTGCCTCGAAGGCCCCGGTCTGTTTCTTCAATTGCTCGAACGAACACGATGCGAATTTCGTCTATAGCTTCCACCCGGGAACCGGCGGTGCTGCCTTCAGCGACGGCTCGGCCCACATGCTGAGCGAGAACATCAGCGTCCGTGTGATGTGCGCCCTGATCACGTTTCGTGGGCACGAGGTCATCACGGACAGTAGTTTCTGAAAAGGAACAAGTCGTAATTGCTGCGGCCTCCCGATCCCCGGATCGCGGAGGCCGCTTTTCTGCTTGCATGGCAATGAACCAACAGGTGCGAGCTCGGCAGCCTGACCGGGTCCATGGTTTGCACCGGGCGGTTACGGATCTAGAATCGGCAGCGTGACGGTCGCCAACCGCTCGAGGCGATGTTGTGAGCCTGTTTGGGGCTCCTCAGTGCGGTTTCCATCTCGCGAGGAGGCACCTTTCATGTGGTCGGAGTCTCGTTGGATCGTGGGAAAGGCCTGGTACCTCGGCCCGCTGGCGGTCTTACTCATCGCTGGTTGCGGCCCAAGGCAGTCCGCTGACGAGGCAATGAGCATCGCGTTGAGCAATGCGGGGGCCTCGAAGGAGACCGTGTATCCGCTAGGGGGAACAGTGACGATCGATGGCCAGCCCCCCAATTTGAACAAGAACGATAAAATCGTCGTGATGCTCAACGATCCGGCGCATCCCGAAGTTCCTTTGCTCCATCGTACACACACCTCAGTCGGCGCGGACGGCAGCTTCCACTTCGCAACCTATCGCCCCGGTGACGGAGTCGTGCCCGGCAAATACGTCGTGACCTTCGCCCTACTCCAGCGCAAAGGCAAATTCGGGCTGGCTGGTCCCGATCGGCTCAATAACCTTTACAACGACCCCGACAAGAACGCGACTGTGGAAGGGTTCGCGATCGACCACAAAGCGCCGGGGAAGAGTGATTATTACTTCGACCTGGCCATCGCCGGCAAAGAGGCAGGCACTCCCGGCCCGCATTCGATGACAAATCTCGTCGACGAGGCCATCCCTGGGGCAGCACGAGTCAAGCACTGATCTTCCCATTGGCGAAGCGGTGCGGCGCTTGATGCCGGACACATGCGGCGCCGCTTGTTCGGCTGTTCTGCTATTGGCCGGCGCCTCTTCGCCTCCCCAGCCTCGCGGCTTGGCGACGTAAAGCCGCGAGGCGCGTCCGCGCCTCCTCATTGGCGGGATCGATCTTCAGCGCCTGCTCGAAATGCGCAGCGGCCTGACTCGCGTCTCCCCGTTGGGCAAACACGCGTCCCAGGTTCGTTTCGGCCTCTGGAAAGTGCGGATTTTCGCGAAGTGCCTGTTGGAACTGCAGGGCGGCCGGGTCGAGCTTACCCTGCATCAGAAGGGCCAGTCCCAGGTTATTGTGGGCCTTGCTGTCCTTGGGATCGATTTCGAGAGCGCGCGTGTATTCGACGATGGCCCTGTCCGGCTTGCCCAACTCCAGGAACACGGTCCCCAGGTTGTTGTGCGCCCAGGTGTTGCTCGGATTGAGGCGCACAGCCTCTTCGTAGTGGTACACCGTTCGTTTCGCGTCTTCGGCCGCGCGGTACAACAGCCCCAGGTTGTAATGCGCCTCCCAATCGTCGGGCTTCCATTTCAGCTTCGCTTCATTCGCCAGCACCTTGGCCTGAAATCCCTTGGCGGCAAAATCCCTGCGCAGCAGGTCGGCATCGCGCTCGCTTTCGGGCAAGAGGCGCAGGCTGACTTCTCCCATCTCGTCTTCCGACGTCCGGCCGTAATGGACTCGGCGCGGCGGCTTGTTGGGATTGCGGAGATTGTCGGCCGAGTTGTCATACTGCAATCGCAGCCGCAGTCGAGTGCCCGCGGGTAGAAAGACTTGCTGGGAATACCTGTACGAGTACTGCCAATTGAAGTCCCAGTCCTTGATCCGCAGCAGCCACATCTTTTTCCCGTCCGGAAGAATGCCGTAAAACTGCACGTCCCGACAAAGGAAATGGGCATGGGGGGAACAATCGATGGCCCTGGCCGCCACAGGCAGGACGTACTCGTCCTCGACGACGTAGTCCTTTTGCCCCGCTGGAATATCGATCGTCCCATTCTGAAGTTGCACAAGGCATGGGTGCCGCTGGGGCGGTCTCGGCGTGAAGTACAAGGCCAGCGACGGCTGGATCGACTCGGGCTTGCCGGTAGGGAGCAAGTGGAGCTCCAGCACGACGTCGGTGCCGGGCTCAAGAGGCCAGGCGAATCCCTCGCGACTTTCCTGCGCGGTATAGCCTGGCGACCAATCGAGCAGAAAGCCCTCCGGCGTTTGGTCCCCTCCCATGAGCGTCCCCTCGAAGCCAGGAAGCGGGTCCTGGCGATCGAGGTAACGCGACCAGCCACTCGAGTCGATGCGGAACAACGCGTGATGCACAACCTTGCGGTTTCCCGGATCGAAGTCGTAAGCCCGCACGTACCGCCGCTCTGTGAGCGGGACGCGGAGCACGAACTTGCGATATTTGTCCTTCCCCTCGGCCGGCAACACGTACGGCTCCGGCAGCGTGAGGAGCAGATCCGGTTTGCCGAGCTTCCAACCGCTTGGCGGGAATTTGGGCGGGGCCAAATCAGAGGGGCGTCCCTCGAGGCAACCCTCGCCAGCCCATTGGCCGAGCAGTCCGATTTCGGTAGCGCTGAGGCTGCGGTCACTCTCAAACGCGCAGTATCCGGGTGCGGCCGGCCAGGGGGGCATTATTCGGCGATCGACGACGTCGATGACCTGCTTGATCCGCTTGTGGAGGTCGTCATAGGACACCAGCGAGAACGGGCCGATCTCGCCGACATGGTGGCAGTTCGCGCATTTCTTAAAAACGATCGGCGCCACGTCGTTCGTGAAAGTCAGCGAGCCTCGCGGACGCGGAACGTATTCGGGAGGGGGCGGTGGATCCGGCGGCGGACTGGTGTCCTCGCCCACGCTGGCTTGTGGAGACATAGGTGGCTCACCACCGCAGCCGGCCAGCAACAGTGTGAGCATGCACCCCGCCAGCACGGCGGCGCCGTCGTGCCGTCGACGCCGCGCGCTCATTTGCGGATCTCCGGAATGAGGCAACCCACAACTTCCGTCGTCCGCGCGGGGACCGGTCTTCCCTGCAGGACGCAATCGATTGCCTCACGCAAGTCTTCGCGAGATGGCGCGCTCCGGGCCTTTCCGTAGTCGGTGAAACGATCGTCGATCCGGCCACGATAGACCTGCGTTCGGTCGGGCAAAAAGAGGACGGCTTCCGGCGTCTTGGTGGCCTTGCACAGTTGGACGAGCTGGTGCTGCGGATCTCGCAAAGCCGCGATTTTGTAGCCGTAGTCCTGCAAGTGCTGCCGAATCTTTTTGGGCCCCTCGCGTGGATCGGCATAGACCAGATAAAACGCGACGCGCTTGGCGCGATAGGCTTCGTACAACCTTTCGAGGTCCGGCGCATAGCGATTGGCGACAGGGCAATCGGTGCACACGAAAATCAGGACCACTGCCTTGTCGCCGGCGTTACCGAGGGGGTTAAAGGAGCGCCCGGCGAGATCGAAAACATGCCCCGAATTGAACGACTTGGCCGCATCACTGGCGTGGACTGCACCGTGCAAGTGTGCCGCGGGCTGAGAGTCCTTTGAAGGAATGGCAGGGTCGGACAAAGGCCCGGTCGTCTGAGCATAAGCGCGTTGGCCGGGGTGGGCATCGCCGCAAGCGACGCAGAAGACCGCGAGGAACGGCAGCGCGAACCGACTGATCGATCCCGAGCGCCAACCCATGATGTATTCGATTTTAGCGCCGGGCCAGTCCCGCAGCAATTACCACCCTCGCCCCTAATCGGCCGCGATGTTTTCGCTTCAGCTATCGATTCGCGAAACGCGCGCAGGGGAATCCCCGTGCCCGCGAGTCGACGGCCAAAAAAGAATTCTGCGAAGACTTGGTAAAAATCGAATTTTCCGCTGGAAAAAGCCAAAAAACCTGACAAACTGAGGGGCCGGACCTGTGGGCGAAGGTTGATGCGTTGTGTTATTTCGCTGTGAGATCCTTTGCGCGCGTCCATTGCGCGTTTCAAGCGGCATTGCTAAAATTTCATCATTTTTTTGGGAAAGGGACGAAGACATGAGAGACCGGTGGAAAGGGTTCACGCTAATCGAGCTGCTCGTGGTCATCGCCATTATCGCGGTGTTGATCGCGCTGCTGCTCCCCGCCGTGCAGGCGGCGCGCGAGGCCGCCCGGCGCAGCCAGTGCCGCAACAACCTGAAGCAAATGGGACTTGCGGTCCACAACTACCACGATGTGTACAAGCAGCTGCCGCCTTACATGACGGTCGTCTACAACGCGTGCTGCGGCTGTGTCTGCGGTTGCGGGATTCAGACCGGCTACTCTTGCGGGCACCACGGCGCGCGAGGCGGATATCTGATGTGCACGTATCCCCACAACGATTACAACCTCCACGGTTGGTCGGAACGCTTGCTTGCGTACATGGAAGGGGGCACGATTTATAGCCGGATCTGCATGAATGCGCCGATCTTTTCGCCAATCTGCCTCTCTGCGGTTCCCTGTCCGACCGCCTACACGTTCAAGAACTCGGGTTGCCCTTGCGTCGATCCGTGCGCCGCGTTTCGTCCGGCGGCAGCTGTCATTCCGACATACGTGTGTCCCTCAGCACCGCGCGCCACCAACCCGTTCGTCTACAAGAATCAATGCTGGGAGTGTTGCCTGGCACAGTTTAGCTGTCCGGGATTCACGCGACTGGCGGGAGCCATCGATTACCAGGGTTGGTGCCGCTTCAGCGGCTGTCTCGAGAACTTCTACGGGTACAGCAAGGGAATTCCTGCCGTCCCCAACGCCGGGCGCCAGTCGATCTTTGCCGACGCTTACGTCGGCTTGACGATCGACCAGATTACCGACGGCACCTCCACGACCATCTTCTGCACCGAGCTGGCCGGCCGTCCCGATTGGTGGACAAGGGGTGGCAAGCAAATTCCGCCGACGGCCATCAAACATTGGAATCCCAATATGGGGGGCAGTTGGAGTATTCTTTCTGGTGTTCCGGAATTCACCGGCAGCAGCTTCAACGGCTTGTCCGGGCCGAATTGCCACAGTATTGCGAATTGCGCGGCGCCGGTTTGCTTCTTCAACTGCACGAACGAAAGCCGCGGCAACGCGATCTTCAGCTTCCACCCGGGTTCGGGCGGCGTTCTGATGTGCGACGGTTCGGCCCACATGCTGAGCGAGAATATCGGGATCGTCGTGTTTGGGGCGCTGGTTACGCCGCGCGGGAACGACGTCGCAACCGACAACTTCTAAAGCCGGTCGCACGATTCGCGCAGCGTTGGATTTGAGTTGCGGCTGCCCTGCGGAAGGTCGCTTCCGAGGGGCGGCCGCATTTTTCTGAGGCTTACGGTCGAAGTGTCTTTGTTTGCGCGGGGTTCATGATGTCGGCTACGGGTTGGGATTATCGCAGTTCTATGAATCTTGTTGGAGTCACCGCAGCCTGCTTCTGCGTGGTAGCAGCGGGGTGCAACGGGTCGGCCTCGACAGAGCAACGCATCAAGGAGGCTTATGCGAGTTCCGGGATCACGCGCGTGGCGGTCTATCCCCTTGCTGGCAGTGTGACCGTCGATCGCCAGCCTCCGAACTTCAAATCTCGAAGAACGTCGATCGTTGTGCTGGCCTACGATCCCTCCAAACCCGATCGCCCAATCTGGCATAACCCGCACGTGACGCTGCAGTCCGACGGATCGTTCGCATTTCCGGACGGCGGGCTTCCGGCAGGCAAATATGTGCTGCTCTTCGCTGAACTGACACTCCAAAAGAAACAGGGTTGGCACGGGCCCGATGAGCTGAAGAATCTGTACAACGATCCCGACGTAAACGGGAAAAAGGAAGAATTCACGATCGACCATCAAGCGCCGGGGAAAAGCGACTACTCCTTCAATCTCAACGTGATCGGCGAAAACGCTCCCCAACAGCCGGGGCCCAAGGCCTTGACCCAGCTTCCGGGCTAATCGGCCGCACCAAGCGCCGATCGTACAGACAGAGTCGCTCCGTTTGAGGTACCCGCTCTTTTACGCGCGGGGGCGTGCGGCGGTTTGACACTCCTCCGATGACTTGGCTATACACGAAATCGGAGTCTACCGCCCGCTTCACGTCCTTCGAGTCTCTGATTCTCGCCCGGGTCCGCTTTCGATGCGCCGCGCCGCCAGTGAAGCCCTTCTGTTCGTCGTGCTCGTGGGGGCGGCGACCTGTGGCCAGGCTGTGGCGGACGAGGGCCTTCTACCCGGCCACTCGCACCAGGGCGAAGCCTTCGATCGGGGCCCGCGGCACAGCGCGTACCTGATGGGGGGGACAGGAAAAATCCATTTCCCGGTCACGTCGAGGGACCCCCTCGTTCAGAAGTTCGTCGAGCAGGGGATCGGGCAGCTCCACGGATTTTCGTATTACGAGGCCGAGCGTTCCTTTCGCCAGGCGGCGGCGATCGATCCGGCGTGCGGAATCGCCTATTGGGGCATGTCCCTTGCCAACCGGCGCAACCCTGCGCGGGCCCGGCAATTCGCCGCGGAGGCGGCCCGACATAAGGCCGGCCTCTCCCCACGGGAGCAAATGTATCTCGACGCCCTCGGAACAGACGCGGGGTATCGCGCCCTCATCAAGAAGTATCCCGACGACCTCGAGGCCAAGGCCTTCGAGGTCTGGCGCATCTGGCACAAAGTCGAGGCCGGCGCAGGGCAGCGCAGCGACATCGATGTCGGGCTACAACTTGCCCGGGAAATTCTGGCCGTCGTTCCGCTGCATCCGATCCATCACGCCGTCATCCATCTGGTTGACGAGGAAAACAGACAGCGGGCCGGTCTGGACTCGGCGGCCAAGTGTGGCGAGTCGGCGCCGGCGATCGGCCACATGTGGCATATGCCGACGCACATCTATTTCCCGCTCCGGCGTTATCCGGAGGCCGCCTGGCAGCTCGAGGCGTGTTTGCGCACCGAGAATGCGCGGATCACTCGGGACCACATTCTGCCCGACCAGGTCGAGCTCTACGCTCATAACAACGAATGGCTCGTGCGAACGCTGATGCATCTAGGCCGTGTGCACGACGCGCGCCAGATCGCGAGACAAATGATCGACCAGCCCCGGCACCCGCTGCTGAACATGCTCGAACCGCCCGAGCAGGAAACTTCGACCGACGAAAAAAAGGAGAAACCGAAGGAGTCGCACGGGTCGAGCGCGTATTACGGTCGCGAGCGATTGCTGCAGCTCCTTCGCCGTTACGAGTGCTGGGATGAGCTGATTGAAGCCTGCCGAACGGGTGAGATCGAGCTGACGCGCCTTCCCTGGGAGCAAGCCAAAGTACACGCGGCTCTCGGCGTCGCGTACTACTGCAAAGGGGACAGGGCCGCCGGCGACTCCGAGCTGCAAGCGGTTCGGGAGTTGTACGACGAACAGCTGGCTCTCCGAAACTCGGCGATCGAAGAGGCGCAGCGAATGCCCGAGCCGCAGCGCGCGGGGGGGCTGCACGCGGTCGAAAAACGCTTCGCGCGACCGCTCGCCGGCATTGGGCGCGCACTGGCCGAAGTCGAATCGTATCGCCGCATCATCACGGGTTTCTTTGTCGGCTGGTCGCTCCTCGTTTGGGGGCTAGTGGGGCTCTTCGCGGCGGAGGCCGTTGCGATTTGGCTTTTGCGGCGCCGCTGGCTGTCCGCCGCGCTTTTGGGAGTCGCGGGTGTGGCTGCCGCGGCAGGTTTGTGTTACGGGCATTGGGCCCTTCTCAACATGGCGGACGAATCGACCAATGTCGACTTCGCGTTCGTCTCGCGAAAGCAGCTCGAAGCGGGCGACTCAGCGGCAGCCGTGGAATCGGCTCGAGGGTTCGCCCAGGAGCGACCCAACCAGGTCCGCCCGTTAGCCAATCTCGTCGAGATGCTTTACGCGGATGGACAGATGAAGGAGGCTCGCGACCGGTTCGACAAACTACGTGCTTTGGCTGGCACGGCCGATCTCGACGCGCCCCCCTTCGCGCACCTGGCTCCGATTGCCCGCGAGCTTGGTTATCCGACCGATTGGCGTTTGCCGGACGAAATCAACAAGGCACTCGCCGAACGCCGGCCGCTGGAGTCGATCGGTCCGCGGATCTGGCAACCCTGGGTCGCGCCCGCTTGGACGCTGGGCGACTCAGAAGGGCGTCAACTTTCTTTGTCCAAGTTTCGCGGCAAGCCCGTGGTGCTGCTGTTCTTCCTGGGCGCGGGGTGCCTGCATTGCCAGGCGCAGCTTGAGGCCTTCGCCAAGGAGCGGTCGCGGCTGGCCGAATTGGGTTGGATCGTCATCGCGATCAGTTCCGACAACCGCGAGGGAATCAAGAAATCGCTGGCCAGCTATAAGCCGGGTCCATTCCCGTTCGCGATGGTGGCCGACCCGGAGTTAAAAGTCTTCCGGTCGTACCGGGCGTACGACGACTTCGAGCGAATCGCGCTTCACGGGACATTTCTGATCGACCCAGCCGGGCTTGTCCGCTGGACCGACGTCGGCTCGGAGCCGTTTATGGACGTCCCGTTTGTGATCGCCGAGTTCAAGCGATTGCTGGCGCAGCCGCGGCAAGCGAATGCCGACGCTCGCCAGGTGAATCCGGCGAGTTAATCGCAAAGTGGGCCCCGTGCTCGCTTCGCTCATTCGGCCCAGGGTACGGCTAAATTAGCGCCAGCCCCAGCCCCAACCCCAGGCCGGGCGGACGACGACGGCTGCTCCCGGCGGCGGACCGTAGACCACTCCACCCGGCGGAGGCACGGTCGCGCTCGGAGGCGGCGTTGTTTGCATGGCGTAGATCACCGCGTCGTCGACGCCGTTGGATTTCAGATTGACGATGGCTTCGGGAGTGGTGTCGAAGCGGCCGCCGCGCTCTCGGATGCTATTCATGATCAACTGGTCGCTTACGCCAGTCTTGACCATGTAAACAACATCGTCGTTATGCAGCGCGCGGGCTTCGGCCGCCGCTTGCGCCTGCTGATACTGGGCCTGGATAGCGTCGCGTGTTTGTTGGTTCTTTTCGTCCTGGGCATGACCGAGCAGCGCACCGCCGACACCACCGGCTGCCGCGCCGATCAATGCACCAGCGGCCGCGTCACGGCGACCGAAAGCGCTCCCGACGATTGCCCCGGTGAGAGCTCCCAAACCGGTTCCGAGCACGGCACCGCCGACGGCATTGCTGTTGTCGGGCGTTTGACAGCCAGTGTTCGAGAAGCAGCTGAGAATCAGCATTCCGCAGACGGGAAGCAGTCGTTTTCGCAGGCGCATGGCTCAATTCCTTTTGGCCGCACTCCGGTCATTTCTTGGTGCTGTGCGTGCTCGCTCGCTTAGTCTCGGCCCGTACGGACCGGCACCACGCCCTAGAAGACCGGGCACTCCTCCAAAATTCTCATGTCGTCATGGCAAGAAAGCGGACTTGAGTTTGTTTGGGCGCTGAGCTTTTTGCAAAACTCAAGGGCCCAGCTTCGCTTCAGCTAGCGGAGAGCCGGGAGAAATGGAAAACAGAAGAAATTGTGTCAGGGCGCACAGTCTGGGATGAAAACGCAACAGTCGGCGAGTTTGGAATGTTTTGGAAAGGCGGGGGCGAACGGGAGGAAACTAGCAGATTAGCCTGTTACGGGAAAGAGCAACCGACCCTGTGTTGCCGTCTGTCCCCTCTGTCATGGCTCTCAATTGATGTAATCGACACTTTCGCCCCCCGCGATCGACGAGAGGGCGCGGTAGACGTCGGGGACGATCCCTACCGACACAAAGTGGCCGGCGCCGTCTGCAAAGAGGAAGTACGCGCCCCCCTCGTGGTCGCTGCGAAAATTGCTCACCGCATGAAAGCCGTTTTTGTACCGAGGAGTACAATCGTCTGGCTTTTCGGTGTTCAGGATTGTTTCGACGACCGGGCGCCGATTGAGCTCCACCGCGGTCGTGCCGAATACACCTGCCGCGATGGCCCCCGTCCGCAACTGATTGGTCGACGTATTGAGCAAGGGCCAGGCCCAATAGTTGAAAGCGGGAAGCGAATGCATTGTCTCCCGATCGATGAGCGTGAGAGGGAAGCGATTTTTAAGCGCCAAAAGCCATCGTTCGCCGCTGGTTCCCTCGCCAAAGACAATCGTTTGCGCTAGTCCGTCGGAGATGTCGCTGGGCCGGATGGGTCGTCCGATCTCAAAAGCACCGCGCTCCTGCAAGGGGACATCAGAGACCCCCTCGTCCATACACCACGAATCGTTCGGCCCCTTGCAGGCGATGTAGTCGGTTGTCGCCAAAAGCGTCCCCAGCGGGCAGTGAGTGCGCTCTGCCTCGATCGATTCGACAGGGTCGCGATGACTCGAGGCCGGACAGCGAAATGTCGGCACGGTAACGGCCGCGACCCCCGCGCGCTGCCGAAACCAGGGGTGCGCCGAGTCGTAGGTCGCGGCGGGAGCCGACGAGGCGGTCGCGTTTTTCTCTTGGGGCAAGAACGGCACCAGGAGGGCGAGAGGACTGTGAGCCAGGCGATAGTCGGTTCCGGCCAGCGCGACGGTCGGAAGCGTGCGATGGATGTCGGTGTATTGCGAGAGGGCAATGCCGATTTTTCGCAGGTTATCGCGGCAGCCGAGCGACCGGGCGCGGATTCGTGATTGCTGAATGGCGTAAACGAGCAGCGCGGCCAGCAGAGCGACCGCGCACGTTACTCCGATTAGATCAACAAGCGTAAAGCCGAAGCGGACCGCCGCGGCGCGAGTCGAGCGGCGTTGGTTGGTCTTGAGCGCGCCGGAATCTCGAGCCTTGTTCCTGTCGCTCCCGTCGACCGACCTCGGGATGTTTCGACAATCACGCCAAGATGTCGCGGACGACATGGGCGTGAACGTCGGTGAGGCGGAAGTCCCGGCCGGCATAGCGATAGGTCAGGTGTTCGTGGTCCAGCCCGAGCACGTGTAGGATCGTGGCGTGATAATCGTGCACGTGCACGGGGTCGGCTGCGATCTCGATTCCGTGCTCATCGGTCTGGCCGTAGGTCGTTCCCCCTTTTATACCCGCGCCAGCGAGTAAGCAGGAGAAGGCGGCCGCATAATGGTTGCGACCTTTGCCATTGGGACCGTCGGTCCAGGGCGTTCGGCCGAATTCGGTGCAAATGGCGATCAAGGTTTCGTCGAGCAGGCCGCGGCGCTTAAGATCCTTGATCAAAGCCGCCAAAGCCCTGTCGACGCGGAGCGCCTTGGGCCGGTGGTCCTGCATGTTTCCATGAGCGTCCCAGTTGTTGCTGGCCCCGGTGTCGATTAACTCCACGGTGCGGACGCCGCGCTCGACCATTCGCCGCGCAATCAGACACTGCCAGGCGAACGATGTGTTGTCGGCGGCGCTGACGCCGTACAGATCGAGCGTTTCGCGCGTCTCGCGCGCAACTTCAAAGACTTCGGGGGCGACGCGCATCATGCCGCGGGCAATGTCGAAGCTCGCCTGGCGGGCCTTCAGATTCAGATCGCGGGGCCGGGCCGCGGCGTGAAGCTCGTTCGCGTCGCGAAGCATCCGCTGTTCAAGCTCTTGAAGTGATAGCGCGGGTGCCGGCGACACCAGGTCGGGCAGCGGATTGGGCCCGGGGAAAATTCGCACGCCTTGGTGCACGGGAGGGAGAAAATTGCTGTCCCAGACCTGGGAACCGCCGTACGGCGGATGTTCGCACAGCACCACATACGAGGGGAGATTCGCGTTGAGCGTGCCCAAGCCAAAGCTCACCCACGCGCCGATGCTGGGAAGCGGGACCGTCGCCGAGCCCGTGTGCATCGCGAGCACCGACTGGAAGTGCTCGATGATGTCGGTGTGCAGGCTTCGCACAACGCACAGCTCGTCGGCCACCGTTCCCAGGTGCGGAAACAGCTCACTGATTGGCAGTCCCGATTTTCCGTGATGCGAAAAGCGGAAGGGAGACGGCAGCAAGGGCAGCACGTCGGCGCCGCGAAGATGAATGGCCGACACGCTCTTGCCGGCATCGCTCGCCAGTCGCGGCTTCGGATCGAACGTATCGACGTGCGAGAAGCCGCCCGTCAGGAAGACAAAAATCAGGTGTTTGGCTCGCGCAGGATGATTCGAGCGGCGCGGCGCCAGCGGATGGCCTCCCTTGGCCTCGGCCGCCCGCGCGAGCGCCTGATAAAGCCCCGCGCTCCCGGCCGCCAGGCCGAGTCCAGCCGACTTCAAAAAGTCACGCCGCGGCGATGGCGCCGGTGTGCGCATGGCGGGTCGCTCCAGATTGTTCGAAGACCGACAAATCAGTCGACGTAAATGAACTCGTTGGCGGTGAGGATCACGCGGGCGTAGCTCAGCCACGCCTCGGTGTCGGCTCGGGCAGGACTCAGGCCGGTGGTCAAGGCAAGGTTGCGGTACTGGGTAAGATAATCTTCGGCCCGCGCAGTTTCATCCTGCGTCGGGGCACGACAGTAGGCTAGCTCTTCCATCTGGTGAATGCGGGCGCGGACATCCGGCGCGTGCCGGCGCGCACGGCGCGCAAAAGCCGCTGCCGTGTCGCGGATGAAGTCGCTGTTCATCAGAAACAGAGCTTGCAGCGGGACGGTCGACGACGAGCGCACGTCGGTGGTTGTGTTCGTATCGGGACCGTCGAAGAGCCCGAGGAACGGATGCCGATGCAACCGCTGAGTCATCAGATAAACGCTGCGGTGATTGGAAGCGTAAGCCGCCTTGAAGGGGGCGTGCTGCGTCCAGGTCCAGTCGGAGATATCGGGAAATGGATGCCGGCCGGGTCTGGAAAAATCGAGCGTTCCCGCAACGTCGAGCATCGCGTCGCGGATGGCTTCGGCGTCAAGGCGCTGCCGATTAAAGCGCCAGTACCACTGATTCGATTCATCGGCCGACTCGTTGTGCGCATCGCTGGTCGACGCGAGCTGATAGGTCCGCGAATTCATGAGCGTGCGGTGCAGCCACTTGATCGACCAGCCGTGCTCGATGAACGATGCGGTCAGCCAGTCGAGCAGTTCGGGATGAGTCGGCGGACTTCCCCGCGTGCCGAAATTCGAGGGAGTGGCGACAATTCCGTGGCCAAAATGATGCTGCCACACGCGGTTGACCATCACCCGCGCGGTGAGTGGGTTGCGCGCAGACGCGATCCAATTGGCGAGCTGGAGCCGGCCGCTTTCATTGGGGGCCGGGGCAGCGCCTTGAAAGTCGGACAAGAACCTCGGAGCGCCACGCGGAACGATCACACCTGGCTGGCCCGGCTCGCCGTGGAGTTGAATGTTTGCGTCAGCGACTGCGCCTTCGCTCACCGCGTAGGCGACGGGCAGCGTTTCCGGGGCACCGCGGCGCTCCAGCACGCGCAATCGCTTTTGGAGCGAGCGGAGACGAGAGACGTCCGGACGCGTTCGTGGCTGCGATGATTGCAGCCTCGTGATCTCTTTGCGGTCACCGGCAATCTCGCGTTCGTACGCTACGAGCCAAGGCGCAGCTTTGGATTCCGGCACCAGCGGCGCGAACGCGCGGCGGCCAAACTTCATCGACACAAACTCTTCAGAGCCGGCGTACGGAAAACGGGTGCTGGCGAAGACCCCGTAGAGTCGGTAATAGTCGGCGGTCGGAATGGGATCGAATTTATGATCGTGACACCGCGCGCACCGCAGGGTGATCCCCAAGCAGGCGCGTCCGACGGTGTCGATGGTGTCTTCCAGTGTGAGATGCCACAGCTCATAAGGTGCGGTCGCGTAGCGTCGCGATAAGGCCAGAAAACCTGTCGCTGTCACCTGTTCGGCGTAGCGATCCGCAGTGCCCTTGTTAGCCAGCAAGTCACCGGCGATCTGTTCGCGCAGAAACTGGTCGTAAGGCTTGTCGGCGTTGAACGAATCGATGATGTAGTCCCGGTACAGCCGCGCTTCGGGGACCGGATAGTCGGCGTTGTCGCCCGCCGTATCGGCATAGCGCGCCACGTCCATCCAATACCGACCCCATCGTTCGCCGTATTGAGGTGAGGCAAGCAACCGGTCGATAACTCGCGCAAAGGCGTCGCGCGAATCGTCCGCGACGAACGCCCGTACATCTTCCGGCGTCGGTGGCAAGCCGACGAGATCGAAATACGCCCGCCGCAAGAGCACCTGTTTAGATGCGGCGTCGATCGGCTTGAGCCCGCGCGTGCGTTGTTCGCGTGCGATAAAGCGATCGACCGCGGTGACCGACCAGCCGCTTGCATCCTCGGGGGGATCCGCCTTGACCACTGGCCGAAAGCCCCAATGAGTTTGGGGCTGTGCCCCGCCTGGCGACTGCCAGGCTGAGGCGGCTGTTTGCTTGGGCCATGCCGCGCCCTCGCGAATCCACCGCTCGAAGTCGGCGATGACGCGGTCGGGCAATCGGCTCTCGGGGGGAGGCGGCATCTTCAGGTCATCGACCTGATGCATCGCCCGGATCAACAAGCTTTGATCGGGCCGCCCGGGAACGACCGCTGGCCCGGAATCGCCTCCGCCGATTAATGCCTCGCGCCGATCGACCCGCAATCCGTTGTTCGTCTTCGATGGGCCGTGACATCGGAAGCATTTGGCGGCCAGGACCGGACGAATCCGCGTCTCGAAGAAGGCTTCGCGATCCTCAGCGGACGCCCGCCCACCGCCCGTTGCTCCAAAGGCTGCGACCGGCCAACGGCACGCGAGAATCAGTGATAACAGGAGACAGCAGCGGATCCGCATGCGGACCCTCGCTCCCAACGGATAAACATATCGTGATGCGAGGCATTATAGCCCCCGTCGCGCCTTGCCAAAAGTCAATTGGTACTGCCCGGGTCACTGGACCGAAGGGCCCGACCCATCGACCGCCACGACCCGTAGCGTCGCACGTTCGGACGCGGCTCTGCCCGGAGCGCTTCGCACTGCCAGCGGCACGCGAACGAACGACCAGGCCTGCCGCGCGACAAGGCTCGAAAGGCTGAGCACCACGAAGACGAAGATTAAAAACGTCGTCAGCTCGGGAACGATCAAGGCCGCCGCCAGCGTGGCGAATAGACCGCGTTCAAACACGAGTTCGGACATAAGGCTGTCTTGCGCGGGTCGAATGGCAAAGAGGCACGAAAGGAGCGATTCGACGTGCCTGATTCCATGCTAAACGCTCGCGAGAGGCGCTGTCCAAAGAAAACGGCCGTTTGGCCGGCGCGCAGCTCAGATCCTTTTGAGGACCGAGAAGGGCGACGCTGGCGGCCCGGCGGCCTTTGTCGGTCGCGCTCAGGCGACGGCGCCAACCCGACGGCGAGGGATCCAAGTGGCCGAAAGCACCGCGAGCAGTCCTGCGAGACCCGCGAGCACTCCGCACCCGGCAGCGAACCAGTCGCCGTGCCGTAGATAAAAACTGCTGCGATTGTCGAGCGGAATCGAGTCGATCAAGACGGCGTTCAGCTGACGGTTCCACTTGCCGGTCTTGGGATCGCGCATCGAAGTGCGCCCTTTGTTGGGCGGCTGGGCGTCGGCATCAAAGTACACTTCGGGCTCGACAACCAATCCGTCTCCGTCGATAACCGCTGAGATCCCCGTATTGACCGCGCGGACCATCGGCTTGCGCAGCTCCACGCAACGAAAAAGCGCGGAGATCAGATGCTGATCGAGGCCCGCTGATCCGTGGAACCAACCGTCGTTGGTCACGTTGACCAGGCAATCGACCGGCTTGGCGCCGCCCGGCGCTGCCTCGAGCCGCGCCACCAAATTCCGCATCAACTGCGGGACCGTGTCCTCGAAGCAAATCGAAGGGCACAGCCGCCACCGCTTGTAATCGAACGCCACCGCGCGGTCGCCCGCGGTCAGGTCGAATCCGGCTTCGTAAGGCACGAACGTCTTGAGGAACGGCAGCCATTCCTTGAGCGGTACGTATTCGCCAAAAATCATGCGGTGGATTTTGTCATACCGCCTGAGGTCGCTGGTGCTCGGAACGGCCAGGACCGCCGAATTGAAACGCTTGAAACCGCTATCGTCTGCGACGAGCGTGTCGATACCGAAGATCATCCCCGCGCCCGCCTGCAGGCTGAGGTCGTGGAGCTGCTGCGGAGCCTGGGACATTCTCCACAAGTAGGGGGGAATCCGGGGCGCGGCTCGCAGCAAATCGGCATCGGACAGGTTGGGCGACGCGAGGAACAACGGATCTCGATACATGGTTTCCGGCCAGATGATCAGATCGGGCTGATGCTTCACAGCCTCGCCGGTGAGCATGTAGTGCCGGTTGAAGATCGACGCGGCTTCGCTTTGATCATGTTTCACTTCCGACGTGAAATTTCCCTGGATCAGCGCGATCCGCGGCCCTTCGCGAAACTCCGCCTGAGCGCGACGGA
This sequence comes from Planctomycetaceae bacterium, assembly GCA_035623955.1. Classification (GTDB taxonomy): domain Bacteria; phylum Planctomycetota; class Planctomycetia; order Planctomycetales; family Planctomycetaceae; genus DASPSM01. Next base: position 1,790 of record DASPSM010000445.1, on the reverse strand, counting down.
CGTAACCGTAGGCGAGGCAGCCACCGACCAGCAGCAGCGAATAGGCCACCGCCAGAACGTCGCGGAACCTGACGCGGGGCGAGGAAGTGAGAGTTTCCTCTGCTTCCTCGATGGTGTTCGAACCGGCGGCTGGAGCCGGGAACAACCATGACAACGGCAGAATGCCGGCGAGCGCGGCCGACGCGCTCATCACCACAAAGCTCACGCCGTACGCCCCGACCAGGTCGCTGATTTGAATCAGCTCCAGCCAGCGGTATTGGGTGTGTCCGATGTAGTACCACGAGGCGCCTGTGACGAAGTAGGCGCGCAAATACTCCAGCCCGACCCAGATGGTGGGGGCGACGATCACCAGCGGCACGCGTAGCCGATGGACGGCCCCGCGGCACAAAAGCAGGAAGGCGGGGAAGTAAAGCGCGAAGTAAAACGCACAGGCCAACATCGCCAGGTACATGGCGGGATGGCCGTAGCGCAGCCATTGCAAGATAAAAACTTGCGAGACGAACGCCGTGAGGAACGTGGCAAGGGCGGCCCGCCGCGGTCGTTGCGCCGGGCGAACCAGCAACAGCAAAGGAGCCAATGCGAGCCAGCCCAACGGTCCCCAATCGAGCGGGGGAAAACTGGCCCACAGCGACAACCCCGAGCACCCCGCCGCAATCCAGACGCGTCGCGACGAGGGGGGAGTGTTGACCGATCGGGCTGCCCGAATGATCGAGTGTACGGACGGCTCGCCGGAAGCAGGCTCTGTCGACATCAAGCGGGGACGAGTGAGGGGTGGTGTCTGCAAAGTGTCGGCTCCCGTCCCTGGAATGTGCTCTTCATTCCATTATCAGATCGATCCATCCGTCGGTCGATCGAAAGGCATGACCTCGATCAAGGTGCCCGGCGGATAAGTCGCGCCGCCACCGGGAAAGATCGCGAGGGCGTTGGCCTCGACCATCGCTTGCAGGTCAGACGAGCCGTGCCAGCGCACCGTCGCGACGGACGGTCCATCCGCGTCCCATTCGAGGCGGGCGGGATTGTACGTGGGACGCTCCCCCTGAGCAACGTGTTCTTGGACCAGGCGGGCTCGGATCGGTTCAGCGGCGGCCGGCTGAAACCCCATCAGTCGCCGCAGACAAGGGCGCACGAAGACCTCGAAACAGACCAGGCTGCTGACCGGATTGCCCGGCAATCCAAAGACGTAAGTCTGTCGCGAGCCGGCTTGGGCCGGATTCCAAACGCCGAACCAAAGCGGTTTGCCCGGCCGCATGTGGATCTTGTGAAAGACGTTTTGCACTCCGAGCCCTGCCAGTTCGGCCGGCACCAAATCGTGTGTTCCTTCCGACACCCCCCCCGACAGCAATAGGATGTCGTACGCCAGGCCGGCTGCAATTCGCTGGCGAAGCTCGGCCGCGTTGTCCCGCGCGATTCCCAACAGAACCGGTTGGGCGCCTGCGCGCTGCGTCTGCGCCCCCAGCATGGCTTCGTTCGAATTGCGGATTTGGCCCGGCCCGGGTCTTGCTCCGATCGGCACCAGCTCATCTCCGGTCGCCAAGATGCCGACCGCGGGTCGCGGGTGAACCGACAGCCGCTCTTTGCCGACCTCAGCCAGCGCCCCGATTTCTTGCGGCCGAATGAGCCGGCCTGCCGGAAGCACCGTCTGTCCGGTCTTTATAGACGCGCCGCGGCGAACGATGTTCATTCCCGGCTGCCCACTCGCGTGCGTGACGACCGTTCCGCCGACGATCGATTGGCCAGCGCGCTCGATTCGGGTGTCCTCGACTTTGATCACGCAATCGGCCCCCTCGGGC
>DASPSM010000415.1:0-20671 GCA_035623955.1 Planctomycetaceae bacterium | reverse complement strand
TCGAAGCTTACCAACTCGATCCCGTGCTTATTGACGAACGCTGGATCGGGCTTCACTTCGTAGGCGATGACCTTCATTCCCAAAGCCAGGCACCGAACGGCCGTGCTCCGCCCGATCCGCCCCAAGCCTACCAGCCCGATCCTCTTCCCGCGCACAGGGGTCAAGGCCCGGCGGATCCATTGACCGGAGCGCATCGAGCGGTCGCTTTGTGCGATCGATCGAGCCACGCCAAACAGCAAGGCCAGCGTGTGCTCGGCGACAGCCGCGTGGTTTGCGGTCGGCGTTATCGTGACAGCGACGGAATGCCGGGTCGCAGCGGCAATATCCACTCGGTCATAACCCACTCCAGCCCGGGCCACGACGCGCAGCTCCGGTAGAGCGGCAAAGACTTTCTCGGTCAGCCATTCACCCCCCGCGATCAGCGCGTTGGCACCCTGGAGGGTGCGGATCGTCTCGTCTTCGGTCCCCAACCCGCGCGTGAACGTCCTATTGGCTGGATAGCGTACCTCGAAGCCCGCTTCCCGCAGAATTTGACCTTCTGGACCGGGCTCATGGATCATTTCTTCGGGCGTAATCAGGGCGACTGGCATGGCGGGTATGGCTCGGCAGGAACAAAGTAGAGGGCGAAGAGGCGCCAGCATAGCGGACGCTGTGAGAAATGACGATTAAGGGGCTCCGCCGTTCATGCATCACCGCGGCGTTCCGTGCGATCGCTTTCGAGGTTGTTGCCTCCGCAAGAAAACTTCGGGCGACGTAAGCACAACTGGCAGTGGGTTTCTTGACAAAGAACCGAAACGCAACTAACATCGCCGGTTTCCCGCATCGCGGGAGCATGGGCGAAAGTGACGTAAAGCATTTGTTGGGGAGAGTTTGAGTGGCTGGTGGAAGCCAGGAACGCATCCGGATTCGGATGGAGGCATACGACCATTCCGTTCTTGACCAGTCGGCATCGGAGATTGTCGACACGGCCAAGCGAACGGGAGCGGTGGTGCATGGTCCGATTCCGCTGCCCACTCGTATCGAGCGCTACACGGTACTGCGCAGTCCGCACATCGACAAGAAGTCGCGTGAGCAGTTCGAGATTCGGACCCACAAACGACTGATTGACATCATTCAGCCGACGGGAAAGACGATTGACGCGTTGAACAAGCTGTCGCTGCCAGCCGGTGTCGACATCAAGATCAAGGCGTCGGCGGGGGGAGGTTGAGGGCGAACAACGTCGAACGTCTGCATGACGAATTCCGCGCTCGGTGCCTGGTGCGGGCCCTTCGTCAAAACTGACGTCGAACTGTGATCGTCGGGCCGTTTGAAGCGTGCCCGCTGGCCGGGTCACCTGGCAAAAGTGATCTCAGGCAAGCGCGATCGATTGCAGTGCTCGCCGATCTACCCCAGATCATGATTCAACGGCAGCCTCTCGGCTTTGCCGCTGCGTATCGAAGTGCTGCCGCATGCGTGCCACGGCACCTGTGCCGTCGCACAACAGTGAAATTGCAGATTAAACAGTTTCGACTTATCGACTTTGATAGTCGCCAGCCTGTTTGAAATCGAAATCGTAATCGCATCGTTGGGACGATTCGGCCATGCGGATAGGAATATTGGGGCGCAAAGTCGGCATGACGCAGGTGTACGACGCCGAGGGGAATCTCCACGCCGTGACCGTCATCGAGGCTGGGCCGTGCACCGTGCTGGCGCTGCGCACCAAAGAGCGAGATGGCTACGAGGCCGTGCAGCTCGGCTTTGCGGACAAGAAGCGCAAGCAGGCGAGCCGAGCGGAGCGTGGCCAGGTCGCCAACCTGGACGGACATCGCCAGAAGCGCCGGGCCGCACAGGGTCTTCCGGCTGTCGCCAAGGCGAATTGCGAGCCGAAGCGATTCATCCGTGAGTTTCGGACCGACGGCGAGCCGCATGGACTCGAAGTCGGGGCCGAAGTCAAAGTTTCCATTTTGAACGAGGTCCCTCGCGTCGACCTGATCGGCCTGACCAAGGGGCGCGGCTTTGCCGGCGTGATGAAACGCCACAATTTCCAGGGGCAGGGAGCCAGCCACGGCGTCAAGCGCGTGCACCGTCACGGGGGCTCGAGCGGCCCCAGCGCCGACCCGTCGCGCGTGTTTCGCGGCAAGAGAATGGGCGGCCGCTACGGTGGCGAGCGGGTCACCATGCGGAACATCTCGATCTTCAAGCTCGACGCTGAGACGAACACGCTCCTTGTTGAGGGAGCGGTTCCAGGTCCCAGCGGCGGCTGGGTGATAATCCGGCCCACCAAGAAGCACGCGAAAAAGGGACACAAGGCGTAACCACGACTTGCCGTTTGGTGGATTAAACAGCAATGGCGGAAAAATCCAAAATCACCGTGGCGGTTCGCGACAAGACTGGCCAATCGGTCGGCAGCGTGAATTTCGACGCGGACGAACTGGCTCCGGGCATCAATAAGCAGCTGCTGCACGACGTGGTCGTGATGTACGAGGCCAATCGCCGCGTCGGAACGGTCCAAAACCGGAACCGCGCGCAGACGGAAGGCAGCACGAAGAAGCTGTATCGGCAAAAGGGGACCGGACGAGCCCGCGCCGGCACGTTGCGGACCGGCACGCGGCGCGGCGGCGGACGCGCACATGCCCGCTATCCAATCGATTACAGCTACCGCCTGCCAAAGAAAGCGGTCCGGCTGGCGACGCGGATGGCGCTTTTGAGCAAATTCATCGACGAGCAGGTCACGCTGTTAAACGACCTGTCGATCGCCGAAGCGAAGACCAAGGCGATCGCTGCGATGCTCAAGTCTCTCGGCCTTTCGAAAACGAGCTGTCTGTTGGCGACGGAGACACACGACGCGAAGGTGTGGCGCTCGGGTCGCAACATCCCGACGTTGTGGATTTCCAGCTGCGACGACCTGAATGCCTACGACCTGTTGCACCAGCGGCAATTGATCCTGACGCGAGGCGCTTTCGACCGGCTGCGCAAGAAAGATTCCAAGAAGCCAGCCGCTGCGAAAGGATAACCAGAGATGGCCGAGGCAACTCCTGCGACGATCAAGTTGGAACCGTATCAAATCGTGCTGCACCCTTTGGTGACGGAAAAGGGGACGCACGTCTCCGAGCGGCATAACGCTTACACGTTCAGCGTCAACCCAATCGCCACCAAGGACCAGATCAAGCACGCCGTCGAGGAGCTGTGGAGCGTGCGAGTCCTCAAGGTCCGTACGCAGAACCGCAAGGGAAAGACGCGGCGGCACCGCCTCAAGGCGGGGAAAACGGCCGCCTGGAAAAAGGCCATCGTCGAGCTCAATCCCGAAGACCGGATCGTGTTCTTCTAGGAAAAGTCGCCAGGAACTGTTGCCATGGGCATCCGACAATACAAGCCGACCTCGCCCGGCCGCCGCGCGGGCTCGGTGAGCGATTTTTCGGAAATCACCGATCCGAAAAAGGAGCCAGAGAAGCTCCTCTCATTCCGGATGCGCAAGAAGGGGGGCCGCAACTTTCAGGGCCGCATTACGGCGCGCCATCGCGGAGGCGGGCACAAGAAAATCTACCGGCTGATCGACTTCGATCGGGACAAGGACGGCGTCCCCGCGAGAGTCGCCTTCATCGAGTACGACCCCAACCGCTCAGCTCGCATCGCGCTTTTGCACTATGCCGACGGTGAGAAACGCTACATCCTGGCGCCGGAAGGACTCAAGGTCGGCGACAAGGTGCAGAGCGGTCTCGACGTCGAGCCCAACATCGGCAACGCGATGCCCCTGGACAAGATCCCGCCCGGAACGCAGGTCCATTGCATCGAAATGCAGCCAGGCAGCGGCGGCCAGTTATGCCGCACCGCCGGCGTCCATGCGGTAGTGAACGCTCGCGAAGGGAAATGGGCACAGATCACGCTGCCTTCGGGGGAAGTGCGACGACTCTCCAGCGGGTGCCGGGCGACCGTGGGTGTCATCGGCAATGCCGACCACATCAACGTGTCGATCGGCAAGGCGGGGCGCAAACGTTGGATGGGTCGGCGACCCCACGTTCGGGGCGTGGCGATGAATCCAGTCGCCCACCCGATGGGGGGTGGTGAAGGGAAGACGTCCGGCGGGCGGCATCCATGCAGTCCGACCGGCGTACTGTCGAAAGGCGGTCGTACGCGGAAGCGCCGCAAGCCGTCATCCAAAGCCATTATCCGCCGCCGCAAGTCGCGTCGTTATGGCCAACTGAAGATCTGACGCTGATTAAGGAATCCTCGCAGGGAATCCAATGGGACGATCACTGAAAAAAGGTCCGTACGTCGACGTGAAACTGCTCAAGAAGGTCGAGCGTCTGACGGGTTCGGGAAAAAAAGAGCCGATCAAGACCTGGGCCCGACGCTCGACGGTCTCGCCTGAGTTCGTCGGCCACACGTTCTTGGTCCACGACGGCCGCAAGCACATCAGCATTTACATCACCGAAGAAATGGTTGGACACAAGCTGGGAGAGTTTGCTCCCTCCCGAACGTTTCGCGGCCACGGTGCCAAGGGTAAGAAGTAACGACGATTGGAGTGTGAGGGAGAACGAAAATGGCCCGCATCATGGCAAAACACCGCTTCGCCCGCATCGCGGCGACGAAGGTGCGTCCGTTTGCCGACCTGATTCGCGGCCAGGCCGCCGGCGATGGATTGTTGCTGCTGAAGTACGAACCCAATCGCGGCGCCCGAATGCTCGAAAAAGTGCTCAAAAGCGCGATCGCCAACTGTGAAGACCGAGGAGCCCGCAACGTCGACAGCCTGAAGATCGTCGAAGCCTGTGTGGATGGCGGCCCGATGTTCAAACGCATGCTGCCGCGGTCGCGGGGGATGGCCAACGTGATTCGTCGGCGTTTCGCCCATATCCGCGTGGTGATCGACGTGCCCGAACTGGCTTAAGAGAGAACGAAAGACCGGTCGCCACCGGTCCGCGAGAAAAGTCTATGGGACAAAAGATCAATCCAACGGGCTACCGCGTCGGCATCGTCGAGCCTTGGCGCAGCCGCTGGTACGCCGGCAAGAAAGAGTTCGGCGACCTGTTGATCGAGGATTACAAAATCCGCAACTTCGTGAAGACGAAGTATCAGTTCGCGGGTATTCCGAAGATCGAGATCGAGCGGACGCGCGACCAGGTTGTTGTGCATCTCTACACGGCCCGGCCGGGCATCATCATCGGCCGCAAGGGGCAGGAAGTCGACCGGCTGAAGGCAGAGCTCGAAGACCTGACCGGTCGCCGAATGGAACTGAAGATCGTTGAAATCAACAATCCGCACCGCAGCGCCGTCCTCGTCGCCGAGGACGTCGCCCAGCAACTCCAGAAGCGCGGCAGCTTTCGGCGCACGCTGAAGCGGACGCTCGACCAGGTGATGGACGCCGGCGCGCAAGGCGTGAAGATCGAGCTTTCCGGCCGGCTGGGCGGAGCGGAAATGTCGCGTCAAGAAAAAGCAATTCGGGGTTCGATCCCGCTGTCGACGCTGCAAAGGCACATCGACTATGGCTTTGCCGTGTCGAAAACCTCGGTCGGCTCGATCGGCGTCAAGGTGTGGATCGATTTGGGTGATTACGCAAGCGAGGAGTCCGGCGATGGCACTCATGCCAAAGCGGGTCAAGTACCGCAAAAGCCAAAGAGGGCGTATAAGAGGTAACGCCGTCCGCGGCAATAAAGTGTCCTTCGGCGACTGGGGACTGCAGTCGCTCGATGCGGGACACATTTCCGCGAATACGATCGAAGCCTGTCGCGTGGCCGCGAACCAATACATTCGCGGTGAAGGGAAGCTCTACATCCGCATCTTTCCGCAAAAGTCAGTGACGGCCCGTCCTCTCGAGACACGAATGGGTCACGGCAAGGGCGAACCCGACCACTGGGTCGCGGTGGTCAAGCCGGGAACCGTGATGTTCGAGCTTGGCGGCGTTCATCCGGACACGGCGCGCGAATGCTTCGCCCGCGTTGCCTACAAACTTCCCGTGCGGGTGCGGTTGATGGGCCGCGCCCGAACGATTTGACGAAGGGCTGTTTTGTCATGACCAAGGCCACCCATCTCCGCGAAATGAGCCCAGAACAACTCGAGTTCTCCCTCACCGAGGCGAAGAAGGAATTGTTCCGCCTGCGGTTTCAAGCCGCGACCGAAAAGCTGGATGCCCCGAGCAACCTCCGCAAGCTCCGCCGCGAGATCGCCCGGATTTACACCATCCAGCAGGAACGCGCAGCGGCTAAGAAGGCGAAGAGCAAGACGTGACAGCGGATTGGCGGGCGGGCGACACCCATATTTTTTGAATCCAAACAAGGCAGACGAAGAACACGACAGAAACATGAACGACCGGTTTGAGGCAAGGCGATGAAGAAGCGGTTGACGGGCGTAGTCACTAGCGACAAGCGGAACAAGACGCGGCGCGTCGAGGTCGAGCGGCTTTACCGGCATCCCAAGTACGGCAAGACCGTCCGGAGCCGCACGATCTGCCACGTCCACGACGAGGAGAATTCCGCCAAAACCGGGGACACGGTGGAGATCGTCGAGACGCGTCCTCTCTCGAAGACGAAGCGCTGGCGGCTGCTCAGGATCGTCAAGACCGGATCGCAGGCGCCGTCGGTCGATGAGGTTGCCCTCCCATGATCCAGATGCAGACCATCGTCGACGTGGCCGACAACACCGGCGCGAAAACCGCCCGGTGCATCAAAGTGCTGGGCGGATCCAAGCGACGGACGGCCGGTCTGGGCGACGTGGTCGTCGTCGCCGTTCAGAAGTCAATTCCAAGCGCCACGGTCAAGAAGGGGACGGTCGCTAAAGGTGTGATCGTTCGCATCCGGGCGCAGACGCGGCGTCAGGACGGTAGCTACGTGAGATTTGATCGCAACGCGGTCGTGCTGATCGACGACGAAGGCAACCCGCGGGGCACGCGCATCTTCGGCGCGGTGGCCCGCGAGCTTCGCGACCGCAAATTCACGAAAATCCTGAGCCTCGCCAGCGAGGTCATCTGAGGTTGCCGCACAGGCAAGAAGTGAAGCCATGAAGATCAAACGCGGAGATATGGTGGTGGTGATCGGGGGCGATCATGCCGGCCGAACTCCCCACCGCGTGACTCAGGTTCTCAACGGCGGCAAGCAGTTGCTCGTGGAGGGGATCAATCGGGTGTTCAAGCACGTGAAGCGCGGCCATCCGAAGAGCCCGCAAGGTGGTCGACTCAACCTCGAGACGCCGATTGACGCCTCAAAAGTCATGTTCTACTGTGGCTCGTGCAACCGGGGGGTCCGCGTCGGCTTCCGCGTGCAGGCCGGAGGTTCGAAAGAACGCTTTTGCAAATCGTGCGGCACCGGGCTGGGAGCCGTGGGACGTGCCAAGCCCGCCCGCGCGGCCACCTGACAGACACGAACAGCGGAGTCGTTATCTCTACACCTTTGTGAACGATCGAACTGATCATGTCCAGGCTGCAGACTCAATACCGCCAGAAAGTCGTCCCCGAGCTGAAGTCCAAGCTCAAGCGGGACAACGTGCATGCCATCCCTCGCCTGGTGAAGATCGTTGTCAGCATGGGGGTCGGCAAGGCCCGCGAGGATCGCAAGCACCTCGACGAGGCGATGGAGCACCTCGCGCAAATCACCGGACAACGGCCGCAAAAGACTCGCGCGCGCAAATCAGTCTCGGCCTTCCGCCTGCGGGAAGGAATGGAGATTGGCTGCCGCGTCACGCTGCGTGGCCGCATCATGTACGAGTTCCTCGACCGGCTGATCACGCTGGCCTTGCCGCGAGTACGCGACTTCCGCGGCCTCAACCCAAAGTCATTCGACGGCCGCGGTAACTACAGCATGGGTCTCAACGAACAACTCGTTTTTCCCGAAATCAACGCCGACAAAGTCCACAACGTTCAAGGCATGAATATCACGATCGTCACGACGGCCGGCAATGACGACGACGCGCGTGTGTTGTTGCGCGAGCTGGGGATGCCCCTGCGGACCGAAGGTTCCACTGCCTGACCCGTGCGGCCCGCAAGGCCGCGGTCACGATCCACAAAAAGGTTACTCATGGCCAGTAAAGCCAAGATCGAAAAAGCCAAGCGCAAGCCGAAGTTCAGCACGCGGCTTGAGCATCGTTGCGCCCTGTGCGGCCGGCCGCGCGCGGTCTACCGCAAATTCAAGCTCTGCCGCATCTGCTTCCGCAAGCTGTGCCACGAAGGGGCCGTCCCGGGCGCAAAGAAAGCGAGTTGGTAGCCGATGATGACCGATCCGATTGCCGACATGCTCACCCGCGTCCGCAATGCCGTGCGGGTTGAGCGGTCGCACGTCGAAATCCCTTCCTCGAAAATCAAGGCGAACATCGCGGCCGTGCTGAAGCGCGAGGGCTATATCTGGGATTACGAGGTCGTCGAAGCCAAACCGCAGAACATCCTGCGGATCCACCTCAAGTACGGGCCCAATGGAGAACGCGTGATTCAGCATCTACGCCGTGTGAGTTCGCCCGGCCGCCGCGTGTTTGCACGGGTCGATCAGATGCCCAAGGTGCTGCAAGGGCTTGGGATCAGCATCGTCTCCACCAGTCACGGCGTGATGAGCAATCGCGAAGCCAAACAAAAGGGAGTGGGGGGCGAAGTCCTCTGCATGCTCTGGTAGTCCAGTCGCCCACTCCGGGGCGACCTTAGTATTGAGTCGCGATCATGTCCAGAATTGGTCGAAAACCCATCGTCATTCCGGCCGGCGTCGAGGTGAAAATCACCGACGGAACGGTCTGGGTCAAAGGCAAGAACGGCGAGCTCAAGTTCTCGCCGCACTCCGCGATGAAGGTCTTTTTCGACGCGGCGTCGCGGCACCTCACGGTCGCGCGCCCCAACGACCAGAGGCAAAATCGTGCCCTGCACGGGCTCACGCGCAGCCTGCTCAACAACATGGTCACCGGCGTACAGACGTATTTTGAGAAGCGCTTGGAGATCCAGGGCGTGGGTTACACCGCGGCCGTCGCCGGCAAAACTCTGAATCTTCAGGTCGGATACGCCAACACGGTGAAGATGCCGATTCCACCGGGCGTCGTCGTCGAGTGTCCGGACAACACGCACATCGTCGCCAAGAGCGCCGATAAACAGGTCGTCGGTCAGTTCGCCGCCGAAATACGGGCGATCCGCCCGCCCGAACCGTACAAAGGCAAGGGGATTCGCTACCAGAACGAAGTCGTCAAGCGCAAGGCCGGCAAGGCCTTTGCCGGCAGCGGCGCCGGCTAGTTCGCGGTCGTCTTGTGGGGGCGCACCTCGCGAGTGACTTTTGGGATCTGAACATCCATGACACTCGAAACAAACCTGATCAAGCGGCGGAGCCGGCGCACACATCGCGTCCGCAACCGCATCAAGGCGTCGCGAACGCCGAGGCTGCGCCTGTCGGTCTACCGCAGCAACCGGCACATGTACGCGCAAATCATCGACGACGAGACGGGGCGGACTGTCGTCTCCGCCAGCACCGCGGAGGAGGCGCTCTTCGGCGCGGGGAAGTACGCGGGTAACAAGGCGGCCGCCGCCAAGGTGGGGCAGACACTGGCGTCTAGGGCAACCGAGCAGGGGATCAAGCAGGTCGTACTCGACCGCGGACCTTATAAATACCATGGGCGCGTCCAAGCGCTCGCCGAGGCCGCCCGGCAGGGCGGTCTCGAGTTCTAGCGATGACGGGAGCGTGACGGGTGGCGACAGATTTTCGATCGGACAGTCCGGAAAAAGTGATTCAAATTCGACGCTGTGCCTGCGTCGTCAAAGGTGGCCGCCGCTTCAGCTTTACCGCTCTGGTGGTCGTGGGAGACAAGAACGGCCGCGTCGGCTGGGGCTACGGCAAAGCCGTTGAAGTGCCAATGGCGGTTGAAAAGGCTGCGAAGGTCGCCAACCGCCGAATGATTTCGGTCCCCTTGCACGACAACACGCTTCCTCACCAGGTCTGGGGACACTACGGCACGGCGCGAGTCCTGCTGATTCCGGCCCTGCCGGGCACGGGGATCAAGGCAGGCGAAGCCGTTCGAGCGGTGGTCGAATCGGTCGGAGTCACCGATATTCTCACCAAGTGTTTCGGCTCGACGAATCCAATCAATCTGATCAAAGCGACCTTCGACGGCCTCAAGCAACTGCGAACGCGCGAGGAAGTTGCCCGCCTGCGAGGAGTGCCCGTCTCATGATGATCAACGACGTCCATCAGGGAATTCGTAAGAATAAGCCCCGCAAGCGAATCGGTCGCGGACCGGGCTCCGGCACCGGCAAGACATCGACCCGCGGGCATAAGGGCTGGTACAGCCGCTCGGGCACGACAAACCGGCTGGGCTACACGGGCGGTCAGACACCCTTGGCCCGCCGGATCGCCAAGCGAGGCTTCAATAACCGGCAGTTTGCGCCGACCGTTCTGATCGTCAACGTGAGCGTCCTGAACGAGGCATTCGAGAGCGGCGCGACCGTCAACCCGCAGACGCTCTTGGAAAAAGGCCTTGCCAAGGGTGCCTTCGACGAGATTAAAATCCTCGGCAACGGGGACCTCACCAAAAAGCTGACGGTCGAGGCCCACCGCTTCAGCAAATCGGCCGAGGAGAAAATCACGAAGCAAGGCGGCTCCGTGAAGCGGCTCGGCGTGCCCGGTTAGCGCAGCTCGTAGAGCGCGAGCGCCGCGGAAGGGATTGTGCCCGTATGGCCATGTTTCAGAAGATCCTGCTCGTCTTTCGCATCCCGGAGCTGCGGCGCAAGATCCTGCTCACGCTGGTGCTCTTGTGTGTCTACCGCCTGGGATACCACGTCTATCTTCCGTTCATCGACCAGCGCGCGGTGCTCGAACAGCGCAAGGACATGGACCAGCAAGGAGGTGATCTCAACACCTTCATGCAAACCATCTCGCTGTTCACGGCCTCGCAGCTCAATTCCATCTTCGGCCTGGGGATTGGCCCGTACATCACGGCGTCGATCATTTTCCAGCTCCTGGGCACGGTGTACCCGCCGCTCGAGGCCTTGCAGAAGGAGGGCGAAGCCGGCCGGCGCAAGATCAACGAATACACGCGCTACGCGACCGTGCTGGTTTGCATCATCCAAAGCTACGTTTGGATCCGGGCCGGCATGGGCAGCATGGGAAACGCCATCTTGCCCGAATACAACACGTGGTTTCAGCAAATGGTCGCGACCCTGACCATGACCGCGGGCGCCATCTTCCTGATGTGGATCGGGGAACAGATCGACGCCTACGGCATCGGCAACGGCATCAGCCTGCTGATTATGGCAGGCATCATCGCGCGAATGCCCGATGCAGGTGTGCAGCTCTTGAAGCCGGCGTTCGAACATGGAATCCGCCTGGGCACCGACACCGGAATCGATCGCTTTATCCTCTTGGCCGTAATGTTCGTCGTCGTCGTCATCTGGGTCGTCGCCATCACCGAGGGGCAGCGCCGGATCCCCATCCAAAGTGCCAAGCACGTGCGCGGTCGTCGCGTGATGGGGGGCCAGCGGCAGTCGCTTCCGCTACGGGTCAATCAGGCGGGCGTCATGCCGATCGTGTTCGCCTCCAGTATCCTTGTCTTCCCGATGTTCGTCTTTAAACAGATCAACGTGCTGGTGAAGGCCGAGAATCCGCTGAGTCCGATCACGGCAGGCCTGGCGGACGCGTTCAGCTACGGGCGGGGCTACGTTTACAACACGTGCTACATTCTGCTCATCTACTTGTTCTGTTACTTCTGGGTGGCCGTCACCTTCAATCCCAAGGACATTTCCGAAAACCTCAAGGATTATGGGAGCTTCATCCCCGGCTATCGGCCCGGGGCGCGGACCGCACAATTCCTCGAGCAAGTGATGACGCGCATCACCTATCTGGGGGCGGCCTTCCTCGCCATGGTTGCGGTGATTCCAACCTTAATCGCCCACTGGATGGATATCCCCACCATGGTGGCGAGCTTCTACGGCGGAACGGGGCTGTTGATCGTCGTCTCGGTGGCCCTGGACCTCGTGCAAAAGATCGACAGCCACCTCGTAATGCGGAACTATCCTGGATTGCTCGATTCGGATAGTTGAGTGATTGTTCTCAAAAGCTCCCGCGAGATCGCGCGAATGCGCGACGCGGGGCGCGTAGTCGCACAGGCGCTTGCCCGCGCAGCCGATCTCATTCGCCCCGGAGTTGCCACCGGAGAACTGGATGCGGCAATCGAGGACGTCTTCCGAGAGGCCGGCGCCGAGCCCTTGTTTAAGGGCGTACCTGGAAGAGTTCCGTTTCCCGCCGCCAGCTGCGTCTCGGTCAACGACGAGGTCGTGCATGGCATTCCCGGGAATCGGATGTTGAATGCCGGCGACCTGATAAGCGTCGACACAGCTTGTCGATTGGCCGGCTGGTGCGCCGACTCGGCCTGGACATTTCCGGTCGGGGCCGTGGACGACACGAAACGCCGCCTGCTGGAAGTCGGTCAGAGCGTGCTCGAGTTGGCGATCCGTGAAATGGGACGCCGCTCGCGGTGGTCTGAAGTCGCGGCCCTGCTCAGTGACGCCGTCCATGAGGCAGGCTTCAGCGTGGTAGAGGATCTCGTCGGCCACGGCATCGGCCGCGAGATGCATGAAGATCCCCAGGTGCCGAATTATGTGAGCAGTTCGCTGCGGCAAGCGGATTTCGCGCTTGAACCGGGGCTGGTCCTGGCGATCGAGCCAATGATCAACGCCGGCTCGAGGCGAACCCGCACCAGCAAAAAGGACCACTGGACCGTTCGGACCGAGGACGGTCAACCCAGCGCCCATTTCGAGCATACGGTAGCACTGACTGCGGACGGTCCGATCGTCTTGACAAGCCCCGGATCCGGCCAAACGGGGCCTTAAAGATGCCAATTTTGTCTTCGGTGCGCGCCCGATTTGGGCCCTTTTGTCGAGCTACCGGTGATGCCGAAATTTGCGGGGCGGCTTTACTTGTGGCCGCGATTGTCCCTCGCATATAATCTCCCGATTCTGTACCGGGGTAATCTGGGCCGCTCGGGGTGTCGGCACGCGTCGGCCAGATCGGGGGCAAATCGCTCCGGCTGGTCGGTCCTATCCGATTCCCGATTGGGATCGAATTGGTCGCGCCCGCAGGAATCAAACCTATTGGACTCGTGGATCGTCGCGTCGCCGGCAAGGGCAGCTGTGTCATGAAAGTCCGTTCGAGCGTCAAACGCATTTGTGAGAACTGCAAGATCGTCCGCCGCAAAGGGCGCATCTACGTGATCTGCTCGGCCAATCAGCGGCACAAGCAGCGTCAGGGCTAAGGCATTGTCGGCTCCGCGCGAGCCGAATGGAGTTCTTCGAGCATGCCTCGTATTCAGGGTGTCGACTTACCCAACAACAAGCCGACGTACATCTCGCTCACGTACCTGTACGGAGTGGGGCGGGCGCGGGCGATCGAGCTGTGCTTTGCGCTCGAAATCGATCCGATGCGCAAAGCCATCGACTTGAGCGAAGACGAGATCTCGCGGATCAACGCCTACCTCGACAAAGAGATCGTGATCGAGGGACAGCTCCGCCGCAGCGTGCAGCAGGACATCGCCCGATTGCGCGAAATCCACTGTTATCGTGGGTTGCGTCATCGCCGCGGCCTGCCGGTTCGTGGCCAGCGGACCCGGACCAACGCCCGGACTCGGAAGGGAGTCAAGAAAACGGTGGCCGGCAAGAAGGGCGTCAAGGACATGCGCCACTAATCAGTCACGGGAGTCAGCTTGACGAACGAGGACGCCCGCCGGATTTCGGCCGGCCGTCCGTTTCCTCGGAGAATCGCTCTTGTCAAAGTCGAAGCGGAAAAAAGTTCGACGAAACGTCACGCGGGCGATCGCCTACGTGAAGGCCACGTTCAACAACACGATCGTGACGATCACCGACGTCAACGGCGACGTCTTGTGCTGGGCGACGGCGGGCACGTCCGGCTTCAAGGGGAGCCGCAAAAGCACGCCGTTTGCTGCCCAGCGTGCTGCCGAGACGTGCGCCGAGCGGGCATCGAAGTTCGGCGTAAAGGAGCTGGAGGTCCGGGTGAAGGGCCCGGGCTCCGGTCGCGAGAGCGCCATCACAGGTTTGCAGTCGGCCGGGATCGTGATACGGGCGATCGAAGACATCACCCCGCTGCCGCACAACGGTTGCCGCCCCCCCAAGCGACGCCGCGTTTAAATCTCGCCGCTTTTTAAACAATCCTCTGGCCGATTCCCGCCGGCCGCTGGTACTGGTCTTTCGGAGTTCCCGAAACACAAAAATCAACCGGATACGGAGAGAGATATGCGAATTCGTTGGCGTGGTTTGGAATTACCGAGCCGGGTCTTGAACGAGCGCGACACCGCCAACCCCAATTACGGACGGTTCATTGCGGAGCCGTTCGAGCGGGGCTTCGGCGCGACCATCGGCAACAGCCTCCGCCGGATCCTCTTGTCGAGTCTGGAAGGCAGCGCGGTGACGCGGGCGCGCATCCAAGGCGTGCAACATGAATTCACGACGATTCCTGGCGTCGTCGAAGACGTCACCGACATCTGCCTCAACCTGAAGTCGCTGATCGTCAAGATGTCGACTCCGGGCACGCGGACGCTGCGGATCGAACGGCACGAACGAGGCGTCGTCACGGGAGCCGACGTGATCACCGATGACCAGACCGAAGTGATCAACAAGGAGCTGATCATCGCCACGATGACCGACGATGTCCCCTTCAATATCGAGCTGACCGTGAAGACCGGTCGCGGCTACATTCCCGCGACGGAACAGGCCGAGCGCGAGCCGGAAGCAGGAGTCATCCCGCTCGACGCGGCATACTCGCCGGTCACGCGCGTCCGCTACAAGATCGAGGACACTCGCGTGGGTCAGCGCACAAACTACGACAAGCTGATCCTCGAAGTGTGGACGAACGGAACTGTCTCACCCGACATGGCGGTCGTCGAGTCGGCCAAGATCCTGCGCAAGCACCTCAATCCGTTTATCTCCTACCGGGAGCCGGGGCCCGAGTTGCCGCCGGAAGGGGGGCTGCGAGGCATGCTGGAAGCGACCGGCTACGCGCCGGTCGATTTGGAGCTGGAAGAAAAGCTCAACCAGTCTCTGGCCGAGCTCAACTTGTCCGTTCGTGCGACGAACTGTCTCGAGTCCGAAGGGATCAACACCGTTCGCGATCTCGTAACGCGCACCGAAGACCAATTGCTGCAAGTGCGCAACTTTGGCGAAACGACTTTGCAGGAGGTCCGTGAGCGGCTCGCCTCGATCGGGCTGCGGCTCGGAATGAAACTTCCCCACCAAAGTTCGGTGGGTTGATCAGACTAGGGTAGCTGGACCATGCGACACAGAAAATCGGGCCGCAAGCTCGGCCGCAATGCCTCGCACCGCAAGGCCCTTTTTCGCAACATGGCCTCGCAGCTGATCCGCTCGGTGCGCGTCGACGAAGAGGACAAAACCGGCCCCAAGGTTCCTGGCCGCATCGTGACGACGCTCGCCAAGGCCAAGGAGCTGCGTCCCTACGTCGAAAAGCTCATCACGATGGCCGTTCGAGCGGCTGAGCACTCGCAAAAGGCCCACGAATTCCGCGCGACGGCGGAACGGAACACAGCCGAGTGGAAGAAGTGGCGCGAGTCCGATCAGTGGCATAAGTGGAATCAGGCCGTTGCGCCTTCGGTCGCGTTGCGGCGCCGGGCGTTTGCCATTTTGCGCGATCGAGAAGCTGTGGACGTTTTGTTCGGCGAGCTGGCGGAACGCTTCGCCGACCGGCCGGGAGGATATACGCGGGTCGTCCGCCTGGCACAGGTCCGTTTGGGCGACGCCGGACGAAAGGCCATCATCGAATTTACCGGCGAGCGCGATCGCACAAAGAGCGCTCGTCGCCGCACGGCCCCAGTCGTCTCGGATAAGTCTGCCAAGTCATGACGGGAGGCAAAAGCTGAAGGCCGTGTGAGGTGCAGAGCCGCCGACGGCGCGAGTCTTACTCTCGAGGTCGCTAAAGGAAACATCGCGCAGGATGTGCGTGCCGAAAGGATTCGATTTCACTCGTGCGATGCGTGTGCTGTGCCACGACGTGACGCAGCGTCTGGGGGAGTTTCGCCACGTCCGCATCCACGAGATGGCGATTACGTTCGCACAGACCCGCCGCCGCGTACCTCACGGCCTGCAGGCCAAGCTCACTCCAATGCGTTTTGAGGGGGGCTCCCTTCTGACCCGCCGCGGCGGGCGCACCTGGACGCTCGAACGTCTCTACGACGGCGACCGGGAGATGCTCTACATTCTGACCTTTTATCTCCCACGATTTCTCGATCATTCGTTCAAAGAGAAACTGATCACCGTCTTCCACGAGCTGTATCACGTCAGCCCGAAGTTCAACGGCGACATTCGCCGCATGGACGGTCGCTACCACGTCCACACGCACAGCCAGGACGAGTATGATCGCGCGATGGGGCAGCTTGTCGGAGAATACTTGCGCCGCTCACCACCGCCCGAATGCATCGATTTCCTGCGGCACGACTTCCGGGGCTTGCGTGCGCGATACGGATCGGTGCTTGGAAAGCGGATCGCCGCTCCCAAGTTGATTGAGATCCCGACGGCGAAGTCGGCCTGACTCGCTGGATCGCTCTTCAGTTGCCGGCAATCTTGTGCGCTCGCTGAGGCAGCGTACTGGCGACGTGAGCGGCGGCCTTTGCCTTTACTTCCTCGGCTTTCGACACGTCCGGATTCGGCGTGGCGTCGCCACTTTCGAGACCGCGAATCCAGCGGACGGCTCCCTCGACCGATTTGAGGAAAGTCTTGTTGGTCCAGGTCGTTTCGTTGTGGCCCAGGTTGGTGTAGAAGACTTTCCCCTGACCCCAATCTTTCACCCAGGCGACCGGCATTGCGTACGGCGACGTCGGATCGTTGCGGGGTCTGAAATACGCGCTGCGCCCCCCTTTGTCGAGGATTGGCATGCACTTTTCCATGTTGAGGGTCATCAAGACGCGAACTTTATCCGGCTGCCAGTGACGGTAGCGATAGATCTCATCCGTGATCGTAAACTGGCGACCGAACGGGCGCGACGCGGGGTGTTCGGTGTCGAGGACGTCGATCGTCACGAGCTTGCCCGACGTCCAAGGATGGCTGACGAACGTCCCCCCAATCATCTGCCAATAAGTTTCGTTCTCGTGATACGTGTCGGTCGCCGAGTGAAAGCCGATGAACCCGTGCCCCTTCTGCTTGAGCCAGTCGTTGATGAAGTGATCGAGATTCTCCGGGCTGATGGGCAGGTCGAGGGTCGTATAGAACATCACGATGTCGTAGTTCTTGAGGTTCTCCCGTGTGATGTCGGCGGCCGCGTCCTGCGTGCAATGGAGGTCGAACAGTCCCGTCTGCTGCCCGAGCTGCGTCATCGCGATTTCCGCCGGGGCCAGCGTCTCATGGCGTCGGTTCACCGGGCCGTGAACATACCCTTTGCTTTGAGTCAGGAACAGGGCCTTTACCTTGGTTGGCGGCTCTTCCGCCGAGGCGACAGCAACGAAACCAATTGAGACGAGGACCGCACAAGTCATCCGAAATCGAAGCTTCACTGCAGATTCCTCCTCGATGGGCATTTGAGGTTGTGGAGGGAGGGAAAAGAGGCGGGGGATCGACCGCACTTTGCGGGGTGGGATTCATCATAGCGCAAGGCTCTTAGGCGCACAAACGCACGCGCCCGAACTCCCGGAGATCGACTCGATTCCCCGTGCGCCCCCTCGCCTTCGCCGCACTGTCACCTTGATGACCCATCCACGCATCGACAATTGTCGAGGCCGTCACACTTTTGGTGCTGTATTTGCCGTCGGTACGGATCCAGGTCGCTGATTGACAGAGCGGATCCAACCGGGTTACAAGGGAATGCCCGAGAGAAAAAACACGAGGAATCGCCATGAATCGCTCGATCGGCAGACTTCTCTTCCTTGGAATTCTGGGACTCGCCCTGTCACTTGCTGATCAGTCGCTCGCACGCGCCCAGTGGGGCTGGTGGGACGGCTGGAATCCCAGCGCGTACAGCTACGGAGTCGGCTACTACCCGTACTGGGGGTCTTACAGCACCAGCTACTGGCCGAGTTCGTATTACGTCGGTTACGGCAGTTACTCCCTGTGGCCCTCCTATTCCTGCTACAGCCCCTGCTGCGGAAGTTCGTGCTGGGGTGGTTGTGGGGGATGCGGTTCGTGCGGCCTCTCCTCCGGGTATTGCGGTATCGCTGGTTGCGGGAGTGGATGCTGTGGCGTCGGAGGCTGCGGAATCTCGAGCTGCGGTGTGTGCGATTCAGGTTGCGGGCTGGCCTGTGCGCCCAGTTGTGGCTGCTCGAGCGGCTGCGCTTCATCCGGACCCGGGTGTGGTGCGACGACGACTCCGGCTCCTGGCGCGCGGCCCAAGCCGACGCCAGACGGTGAATTCACACCTCGAACTTACGACCCGGATGCAAACCCAAAACCCAAACCGGCTCCAACTCCGGGTGCGACAGGCGGCCCATCTGGACCGGCAGCAGCCGGCCCCGCGGCGGCGAGCCCCGAGACCGATCCAGGCGCCCGAGCCTTTTCCCGCGATCGCTCGGGAAAAGTGCCGCCACCCGACAACAACTTTGACGCGCCGGTGACGCCTAAAGCAGGTGCAACAACGAGCCCTCCCGCTGGTGGAACACCGAAGGAGTCTGACCCGACGTTCGAAACCAAAGAAGCCAAGAAGCCGACGGTCCCTGTGCAACAGCGAGGGGCCGACAAAAAAGCGCCGATCACGCCACCTGAGGAGCCAGCCGGGCCGGACGCGGCTCCTCCGCAGAAAGCAAGTCCCGATTCAAAGAAGCCTTCGGCGGAGAAGAAAGACGACCACGTCGGTAATAAAGGACCTGCGCTGACGCTCCAGGATCGTTCGACGTGGCGTCTGGCCGGCGTGTCTCGACCGCTGTTCGGCCGAATTGCGAACCGGCCGGCGCCGATTCCTTCGCGGCTCCCTTCGTCGTCCGGCGATTGGGCCGTGTTCTCTGCCGACGAAACACAAGTCGTCCGTCGATAACGCGTCAAGCGCGATTCGATCGGTACGGCTGTGTAGTTGGTTGGGATTCGACCATTGCGGCTTGACCAAATTGACTCTTCCGCGCATCCCGCGCGTCTGGTGCGGTCGCCAGATGGCGGATGCAACGTTGCCCGGAATCCGGCACTCTCACCGCAAGTCAAAGCCACACGCGGAGATTTTGCAACGCTTGAAGACACGCAGAATCGGCCGTTTTTGATACGAATTGGCACGCTGGGCAGGCCGCGCCGGGGGACGACGTTTTCCCGTTTAAATTGGCCGTGGAACGTATATTTGTAGTGGCGAATTCGATTCAGTCTTTGCTAGACTTGTACGATATTAAGCCGTGTTCGCGCGGTCCGCTGTCGGGCGGGATCGCTCTTTACCAACTCGAAGTTCCGGCGAAAGACTGGGAAGGGTTACGGATGAGTAGCTCGATGGTACTCGAGCCTCCGACAGAAGGGGGCTCGGAAGTCGATCCGATTGAGGAGATTCGTCTCCGGACGTGGGCTCGGAAGAATTACGCTCCGATGCACAAACGCGACGAAACGCTGCATCCAATCATCCTGGACGAGATGAAGCGCAAGGACGAGGAGAAAAACTGATTTGCCCGCCCCCGGCGCTGGGGTCGGTTTTCTGCGATGCGCTCTCGTGGAGTCGGCTGCAAGGCAGCAGCTGCAAACGCGCGAAACGCTTCACAAGCGCACAAAAAAACGCCCGGGTTGACCCGGGCGTTTTCGTTTTTGGCAGACTGACCGGAGGAGTTTTCGGACGGTCAGTTGGAGCCGCGATAACCCGCCGGTTCTCCGCCCCCTCGCTGCGATTCGCCGCGTTGCGTATCGGTCGGCGGCTGCTCGGACGAATTCGCTCGGCCTTGCGGCATGCTGTCGGTCGGGCGGGGCTGCGCCGGCTTGGTCCAGTTGGCGACGGACCAGTACGGATAGGTTTCGACGACGGCCGCACCGAGATCCTGAAGCACTTCGCGAAAGCGCGCGGTCGTCATGTTCTCGTTGGGGAGGACCCGCTCCAATACGAAGCGCGTGTTGGCCGGAATGTACGCAAAGAATTTACCATTTCCAAGCGTGTCGTTTTTCGCCAAGAGCCGCAATAGCGCCGTCCGCGGCACCTCGGCTGCCGTCTTCGGGCACTGATCGAGCCAAGCCATCACCCAGATCGAGTTGCCGTTCTCACTGAGCACGGCCGACATTGAGAGTGTCCACGGCTCCTTGTTATAGGTGGCCGGAAAGCTGAAATCGAATCGCCGCTCGTCGAGTTTCACCTGAATGCCCATTGCGCGAATCAACGTGCCCAACTCGTCCTGGCTTAGGTGACCCGGGATTGTCGAAGATTCGGTTGCTGCCGCGCTTGTGCTAGGCGCCTCCTGATCGGCGGCACGCAAGAGCTGACCGGCCGCGAGAACTCCGCTTGAGGCAAGGACCAGCCCTCCGACGACCCACCAATTGCGATTGGGCTTCCGCATCGCACGACACTCCTTTGTCTGGCAATTTGCTCCTGACCGCGAGGAGCTTTAGCCCACACGGGCGATCTCCTCAATGCATCAGCGCCCGGGGGGAGCGCAGGAAGAATGGCTAAAAGAGGTGTTTCAGACAGATTTGGGACCAAGTCTCGAAGCTTTCGAGGTCGCTGGTCAACTTTGCGGGTGAGGCAAAGCCTGTCTCTATGATCGACTCTTCACGTGGGCGGACTTTGGGCGCTTCGAGCTCAAAGAGATGCACGATCCCCAAATGAACTCGCCCGACCTCCGTTTCGTC
>DASPSM010000387.1:0-3708 GCA_035623955.1 Planctomycetaceae bacterium | reverse complement strand
TGATCTGACCGGCGACGTTGGCGTTCTGGCCGATCTGGAAGATCGATCCGCCCCCCGTCACTGTGATTGTCGCGGTGGTTCCGGCCGTGTTGTCGGCTTGATTGAAGGTGACTGACGCGTCGAGGGCGGCGCCCGTCACCGACGCGGTCAGGCCGCTGCCAACCGCCGCCTGGCCGTTGATCGTCGCGACGACGTCGGTTCCTGCACTGCGGCTCGACGCCGTGCCGGCGAGCGATCCCTGCGTGGTGGCCAGCGTGCCTTGCAGCACGTTGAGGCCCACGAACTGGGACGAACCGAAGTCCTGGCTCTGGAAGGTGAGCGAGCCGTTCTTTGCACCTGTGGTAACGGCAGTGGGGCCTTGGCCCGCGACGACTGTGCCGGCGCCGCTCCCCTCGAGGGTCACCGAGACAAAGTTGCTGCTGTTCGCGCTGCCGTCGATCAGGGCTTTGACGTCGCTGGCAGTCGAGGTCACCCCGCCGGTGGCGTTCGTCCCGAGGGTGACCGTGAGGGTCAACGAGTTGGCTGTCGAGGCGCTGCTCACCGAAAGTGCGTCGCTGTCGCCGGCGGCCGCAAACGCGACTTTCAGGGTTTGGGTCTGGCCGGTTGCCTGATCCGGATTGGTGGTCTCGTTCCGAATGTCGGTGAACACGAGACCGTTGTTCGAGCCGGCCGTCCCGAACGTCGCCGTGCCATAAACCGCGGCAATATGCGTCGCCGTGACACCGGTAACGTTGGACACGTTGTTCACCGCCGACTTGATGTCCGACAGGCTGCTCCCCTGGCCGAGGAACAGGACTTGCGTGCCGTCAGCGCCGGAAACCTCGATCGTCGTGTTGCTGGCCAGGCCGCCGTTGAGGAAGTTATAGAACAGCTGCCCCTGAGTGGCCGCCGTCTTGATCGTCGCGGTGACCGGGACCGTCGATTGCCCCGAGAACGTCACGCTGTTGAGCTGGTAGCTGTTGAGCTTCGCGGCGTCGGCACTCGAGACCTGTGTCGTGTAGGCCTTGCTGCCGTCGATCAGCTGATCGCCGGCGAACGTGGTGTTCGCGGAGATCTCGTTGATCGCGTCGAGGGCCTGGTCGATCTGGTTCTGGTCGGCGTCAAGTTCCGTCGACGAGATAGCACCCGTGTTGAGTCCGGCCTGCACGAGGCTGCGGATCTGATCGAGGAGGCTGCTGATCTGTCCCAGCCCGGCGTCGGCCGTCGAGAGGACGTCGTTCGCGCGGTTGCTGTTGGTGATGGACTGATTGATCGAGGCGATCTGCGATCCCAGGATGTTCGTCGCGACCAGACCGGCCGGATCGTCGGCGCCGCTGTTGATCTTCAAGCCGGTCGACAGCCGGGTCAGCGAGGTCTGCAGGGCGTTGTTTGAATTGTTCAAATTGTTCAACGCGATTAATGAGGCGACGTTTGTATTAATCGTTGTCATCGAAAGAAGCCCTTCTTGGCACCCCCCTAACCGCCTCCGCCCCCAACGGCACCAAGCGGGTTAGTTTTGGTGATCGGTGAATTTGGTGGTTTCTCGTTCTTTCTGTGCCGCATCCAGTCCTGGGCGTTTTGCGACCCTCAGGTGCGGTAGGCTTCAGCCTCTGGAGACGCCCCTCAGTCACGGTCGGCGGGCCGGTCGTCTCCTACGCCAAAATCGAGGACGGTTGCATTTCGTGCTCCTGGGCAAAAGCACGCAAATACGGTCTCGCCGGTCCTACTATCGACTCAAGACCCGGACGCCTTTAGGGAAAGTGCGAAGCCCCCGAGGCTCGCGGCGAATGCAGAACCTGAGTTGGGTGCGTCGGCAGGGCAACCGCAATTTCTTTGCGGTTTTTGTTTTCGTGGGGCCGCTTGGCTCAAAGTGAGCGTCTGACTTGCCGGTCCTGCGGGTCACGGCGCCCCTTCGCGTCAGCGGGTCCAGGGATGCTGCGGAGGTGCAGGGGGTCGCGCGGTGTTTAAGAAGGCCTCAAAGTCTCGCCTAGTTGCCCGCGGTCCCTTTGGCCTTCTCTTTTTCCTTGGGGGCCGGTCGGCGAGGAGGGCGGCCATCCTCTTGTGCCTTGGCGTTTTCCCGCTGAATGGCCTCGTAAACCTCTTGCCGGTGCACCGGAATTTCCGTGGGGGCCTCGATACCCAACCGGACTTTGTCGCCGCGGATATCGACGATCGTAATGATGATGTTGTCGCCGATGATGATGCTCTCGTCGCGCTGGCGGGACAAAACAAGCATCGCAGGACTCCTTTTCCACGGTCGGCCGAACTTTGTTGCGCCTTCGCGGAGCCTCGCTCCCGATGCGACTGGGTGCCCCGACGGCCGAGACCGCGCGTGAATTGTCACGCGCGGGCACAGGATGTCGGCCTCATGGCCCCGGGCCGGCCGGCCGCGGGGGAGCGACCGAGGCAGCGGCCCTCTTAATCGTGTTCACAAATCGCGTTTATGAGGATCGTCACGGCGACAAAATCGCACTACCCGCGAATCCGTTTTCATCGCGCATCTTTCCAGACCTTGGGAGAATCTGCCGGTTGTGCCAGGGGCTCCGAAGATGCGCAACGGACCCGCGGCGATGAAGTTCCGGCGCACGCGCGGTGCGCACGCGCGTCGTGTTTGAGGGGGTCCGCGCACGCTCGCGTCGCATGCGGGTGACTGAGGTCGGCCTCTTCGCTGCCCCAGTCGTGAGAGTTACTGGGGGCGAGCCTGGCGGCTCGACCCCAGCCACCCGTTGATTGCCGCGAACGGCCATCGGCACAGCAGCAGCGCTTAGAACAGGTGAAAGAAGCACAGCGCGCAAAAGGCCGACTTAGCGAGCAAGATCTCGGCGGTAAACTCGGCTTCTTCCTTTGCCGCGGCCTTAGCCTCCGCGGGGGTCGGCTCTCTGACGACCATGACCATGCCGCCGGTCGCAAATAAGGGGAGCGTGTCACCTTTGGTGTATCCTGCAGGAACCTTGAGCGGGCGCGCGGCGGGATTCAAATCAAACCGGTGGTATGTAATCAGATTGTCGCTGCCGCCGCGTGTCACCCTCCAGCTCTTGGGAAGCAGCGTTCGCCGATCGAGAACAATTTCATGGCGTTCGGGTTGAAGCTTGTCCAAATCAAAGCCCGCGCGCTGCGGACGCAAACTCAAAACGATCCCGACCGTTGTTGGCGTGGAGGGGCCTAGCTGAATCGAATACTCGGCTCGCAGCTGGTCCCAGTCGAAGAACCAGTGCATGCCCCACGGAATGAAGAGGGTTGAAAAGTTTGCCGGCCGGGACAGCTGTTTCAACTCGCCTTCCGTTTCCTCTTTGCTGATCTCGTAGGTGCGGAACTGGTGATTGAGACTGGTCACGACGCCCTTGGCGTAGAGCGTCGCTTCGCCGGGACGCGAAGCCAGCCGGTAGGGGCGACCCGATTTTTCGCGAGCTCGGCTTGTCCGACCGCGCACATCAATCGGGCGAATCTCGTGCAGGTAACCGGTCGGGTTCTCCAAATAGAAGATCACGCGGTAGAGGTCTTCGGTCTGCGATTCGTGTTCGACCTGACTGTACTCGCAGTCGAGTTCCAGCCGGCCAGCCCCGGCGAGGACGCCCCGCGCCTGGCGCAGAATTCGCTCGGCGACTGGATCGTTGGCCGGTGCCGCTGATGCGGGTGCGACGTCGCCAGCCAATGTCACCGGCGTCATGCTGGAGAACGCTGCGAGAATGAACGCGACGATGACCCGCATGGCTCACCTCATCGCAAGCG